>NZ_JBDLZX010000006.1:179812-318753 GCF_040045115.1 Flavobacterium adhaerens
AAGTTGTTGCTCTTTTTAGCGAGTGCAAATATAACACTATATTTAAATGTAGCAAACAAAAAATGCAAAAAATAATAATCTTTTTTACTTGCCTACAATTGCTTTATAAATATCATTTCCGTTAGCAAAAAGTAACAAGCTGATAAGCAATACAAAACCAACCATTTGAGCATTTTCTAAAAATTTATCACTTGGTTTTTTCCCGCTAATAATTTCAAACAATAAAAACATCACATGCCCACCATCTAGAGCTGGTATAGGTAATAAGTTCATTACACCCAGCATTATTGACAATATAGCCGTAATACTCCAAAATACTTCCCAACTCCAGGAACTTGGGAAAATGTTGTATATAGCCGCAAAACCTCCCACTTGTTTATATGCTTTGGTTTCTGGATTGAAAATCATTTTTAATTGTTTCCCGTAACCAACCAATTGATCTTTCCCTCTTTCTATTCCAAAAGGAATTGACTCTAAGAAACTATATTTTTGATGGGTGATTTTATAATAGCCTAATTTTTCTAATGATTCCAAATCTAAACCACCAAGTTGTACTCCTAATTTCCCTTCATTATTTACTTTAAGCTGTAAAGTCATTTGTTTTTGATCTCTTAAAACTACCGCTGGTACAGTTTTGTTCTTATTGTCCTCTAAAATTACTTTGGCTTGATCTAAGTACTTAGTAGGTTGACCATTTAAAGAAACCAAAATGTCTTTTGGTTTTAAATCTTTGTTCGAAGATTCATCAGGAATATTCCCAATTACAAATGGAATTCGAATCGTAGCCAATGGCTCTTTTTCAAATTTTGACAATTGATCAACAAAATCATGAGGCATCTTTATTGTTTGCTCAACCCCATTTCTATCAATCATTACTTCTTTTGCTAGAATAACTTTTCCGCTTATTTCTTTATCGAAACGAACAATTTTTTCACCATCAACAGCAACAATCTTATCTCCAGATTTAAAACCTGCATTTATCATAGCCTTATTTTCTATCAAAAGACCATCTTTCATATCTTGATTAGCTATATAAGAATCGCCATAAACAAAAGCCATTCCTATATATATAACAAAAGCAAGGATAAAGTTTACCGTAACTCCTCCTAACATAATGATTAAACGTTGCCAAGCTGGTTTCGAACGAAATTCCCAAGGCTGTGGTGGCAAAGCCATTTGCTCTTTGTCCATACTTTCGTCAATCATTCCAGAAATTTTCACATAACCACCAAGAGGCAACCATCCTATTCCGTATTCGGTTTCGCCAATTTTCTTTTTCAGAAGAGAGAATTTAACATCAAAAAACAAATAAAATTTTTCGACTCTAGTTTTGAATGCTTTTGCGGGAATAAAATGTCCTAACTCGTGAAGTATAATCAGTAATGATAAGCTCAATAAAAATTGAGAAAGCTTGATAACTATTTCCATTTTTTAATTTTCAGTTCTATAATGAGGCCAAAAATACTATTTTCTATTTTATTAATTACGTAATATTAAACGGTATCGTTTTAAAAGTTTGTTAATTAATCCCTTTTTCATTTATTTTCTATGACTAATAAATAACTTTACCACAAACAAACGAAACACATTTATCTATTTTAGAAGCAAAACAATGAGGCTTTTTTGCACACATGGTTTCCCGTACCCGAGGCTGAAAGCCGAACTGGCGTAGCAATCCGTTACAATCTTGTTGCCCGAACCACTGCCAACAAGGATTTTCACTACTATCGGGGCTAAAAGAGAGATCAGGCATTTTAGCAATCATCAACAAGTATAACTATTTAAAATTGTCCAAATCTTAAAAAAACAATATGCAAAAAATAAAAACCGCATTATTATCCTATGGAATGTCTGGAAAAATTTTTCATGCTCCATTTTTAGAACTTCACGAAGGCTTTGAATTGTTAGGTTCTTGGGAAAGAAGTAAACATTTAATACAATTGGATTATTCGAATGTAAAAAGCTATCCTACTTTAGAAGAGGTACTAAAAAGTGATGCCGAATTGATAATAGTAAACACTCCCGTAGGAACACATTTTGAATATGCGAAACAGGTTTTATTGGCTGGAAAACATGCTGTTGTAGAAAAAGCGTTTACAACAACGGTTGCCGAAGCTCAAGAATTGGCTGATTTAGCAAAGAAAAAAGGATTAAAACTTTCTGTATTTCAAAATAGAAGATGGGATAGTGATCTAAAAACAGTTCAGAAAATTGTTACTGATAATGTCTTAGGCGAATTGGTAGAAGCTGAATTTCATTTTGACCGTTACAATCCGCTTTTAAGCCCAAAAGCCCATAAAGAAACGCTCAATGATGGCGCAGGAATCCTAAAAGATTTAGGACCTCATATTATTGACCAAGCTTTGTATTTATTCGGTTTTCCAAAAAGTGTTTTTGCAGATATCCAGATAACCAGAGAACATTCATTAGTAGATGATTGGTTTGATATTTCACTTTTTTACCCAGATTTTAGAGTGCGACTAAAAGCAGGTTTCTTTGTCAGAGAAGCTAATCCAGCTTATGTTATTCATGGTAAAAAAGGATCTTTCTTAAAACCTCGTGGTGATGTACAAGAAGATGAATTAAAACTAAACAAAAAACCGAATTTAGATTCTTGGGGAACCGAACCAAAAGAACTTGAAGGGTTACTACATACCGAAATCAATGGTAAAATTGTAAAAGAAAAAATCCCTACTCTACAAGGAAATTATTACCACTATTTTGATGCAGTATATCAAGCAATTGCTGATAACAAGCCAGAACCTGTGACAGCTCAAGATGGGGTTCGAGTAATGCAAATTATTGAAGCGGCTATTTTAAGTAATGACCAAAGAACGATAGTTACTTTGTAAAAAAATAATCAACACAATTAATAACCTAACAGATTTTCAAGACCTGTTAGGTTTATTTTTTAAACACTTCATTTATAAACAATAACGTTGTAATTTTCAATACAAATTTTAGTATTAATTTTAAACCAATTCATTTAGTACCTTTGCAATACATTTTAAAAACCAACGACTTTGCAGTATTTTAATTTTATAGGATGGTATAAAGCCAAAGGGAAGTACAAAAAAAACTATCGAGATGCCAAAGCATCCTATCTTCTTAGGATTCGATTTGCAGTTTCGATGTTTTATTTTTCTATGGGATTGTGTTTTGCTACTTGGGCTAGCCGAATTCCAACTATTAAATCAGCATTGAATTTAAGTGATGGTCAATTAGGAACTATCCTTTTTGCATTACCTGTAGGGCAACTAACAATGATGTATTTCTCAGGCAAATTGATTACTCGTTTTGGTAGTCATCGTATTTTACCTTTTGCTATTTCAATGTATGCTATAAGTTTGACCAATTTAGGATTGGCACAAAATGCTTGGCAACTGGCACTTGGTTTGTATGTATTTGGGCTAACAGGAAACCTGACCAACATTTCGGTAAACACACAAGGTGTCTATACCGAAGGACTTTTTAAGAGAACCATTATGTCTTCTTTTCATGGAATGTGGAGTTTGGCTGGATTTACGGGAGCTTTAATTGGCTTAGGATTATTGGCACTAAAATTAACTACTTATACCCATTTTATAATTATTGCTTGCGTTTCCTTTATATTGATTGCATTAAATTTTAAATTTTTAATCAAAGCTAAAGAAACAGTAAAACCTCAAAAGAAAAAAACCTTTACTAAACCTGACACAACCTTGGTATTACTTGGAGTAATTGGTTTTTGTAGTATGGCAAGTGAAGGTATTATGTTTGATTGGAGTGGTGTTTTCTTCAAAGATATTGTCAAGGCACCAGATAATTTAGTGATTTTAGGGTACACCTCTTTTATGATTATGATGGCAAGCGGACGTTTTTTTGGAGACAAATTAATTAATAAATATGGCCGAAAAAAGGTTATGAAAATTAGTGGAATTATGATTTCGTCTGGTTTTTTTACAGCAGTTTTCTTTCCATACATTATACCTTCTATGCTAGCCTTTATGGTTATTGGGTTGGGTGTTTCTACAATTGTACCTACTTTGTACAGCATAGCTGGAAAACATCCAACTATCCCAACAGGAGAAGCTTTGACCACTGTATCAAGTGTTAGTTTCTTGGGCTTTTTAATGGGACCTCCTGTAATCGGACATATTGCCGAATTATCAAGTTTACGTTTCTCATTTGCTTTTATTGGAATTTTTGGAATTTTCATTGCTTTTCTTGTTAGTCGCATAAAGGCCATCAATGAATAATCACAAAATATCAGTATTTACTTCTTTTTTTAAATAGTTTTTTTCCTATATTTGTGTTTTAAATTTCAAACAACAATCTTGTAATTGTTTGAAATTCAAAATACCACAATTTAGAATTCGTTTTAATTTCCTAAAACTCTTTATCCTTTTTTAAGCGAATTTAATCTTTGAATTTGTTGTGTTTCGGCATAACAGATTTCATTTGTTTATCAATTTAGGTATGGGAAAATTTTTACTTGGACTATTTTTTTTACTGAGAATAACTTTAGTTTTTGCTCAAAAACCAACTGGTGTAAAAGGAAAAATCATTGATTCAAAAACTCAAAAACCTCTAGAAAATGTAGTAGTAACAATTGGAAATTCTCAATTAATGCAACTTACATCAGCTGATGGTATTTTTAGTTTTTATAATGTGGCACCTGGAAATCATTTATTGCTTTTGCATAGTCAAGGCTTTAAAGATATTTTACTTTCAATAGTAATTACAAAAGATCAAATGCTTGATTTAAATGAAATACCATTACAAGATGATTATGTTGTAGAACAACAAACAACATTAATCACATTACTGGAAAATGATTTGAATGATGACAGTAGTAGTTCCGAAAGTACTTCAGCCCTTTTACAATCCTCTAGAGATGCATTTCAGCAAGCAGCTGCGTTCAATTGGGGGCAAGCCCGCTTTCGAATCCGAGGATTGGATAATCAATATGCCGCTACAACGATTAATGGCTTCACAATGAACAGACTCTTTGATGGTCGCCCACAATGGGGCAATTGGAGCGGTTTGAATAATGCTATTCGGAATCAAGAATTTACGGTAGGCTCATTTCCGTCTGATTATGCTTTTGGAGGAATTTTGGGCACACAACAAATCAATACCAGAGCATCAATTTATGCACCTAGAACCATACTTACGTTTTCTGGAACCAACACCAATTATTCTTGGAGAATGATGGGTACTTATGCATCAGGAATGAGTAATAAGGGCTGGGCTTTTGTTGTTTCTGCTGGGACACGTTGGGCAGACGAGGGTTATTTTGATGGAACAAATTACAAATCGATTACAGGCTTTATAAGTGTAGAAAAGAAAATAAACGAACATCATTCATTGAATTTCTCAGGATTTTATACTCCTAATTCAAGAGCAAAAAATTCACCCAATACTGCAGAAGTCACTCAGCTAACTAATCACAAATACAATTCTTACTGGGGTTGGGATAATGATAAAAAACGAAATGCAAGAGTAAAAACTATTGAAGAACCTGTTTTGATGCTCAATCATTTTTTTAATATAAATGAAAATTCGACTCTAAATTCGGGTTTGATGTATCAATTTGGAAAAATTACCAATAGCAATATTGATTATCAAAATGCCAATAGCCCAGACCCAACCTATTATAGGAAAATGCCAAGCTATTACACTTCGCTTTATGCTCCTGACGATGGTGAATTTTCGGGAAACTTTACTCCTGATTTTGAAAATGCTAGCAAAAGTAAAGAACAATTTTTAGTCAATAAACAAATTAATTGGGAGGCTTTATATTTTGCTAATCAACTACCCGTTTTAGATTCAAATGGAGTCATAATTGGCTATTCTCCTAGCAAAAGTAATTATGTATTGTATGATGATCGAACCGATGACCAAACAATTACTGCCAATTCAACTTTTAATACACAAATAAGCGATAATCTTTACCTGACTGCAGGTGGTTTCTACAGCTATTTAAAATCACACAATTATCAACAATTGACTGATTTACTTGGAGGTTTATACTTTGAAGATGTTGATGTGTTTTATAATGGAAATCAAGCGCAATCTGATTTAAACAATCCCAACAGGCAAGTAACAGAAGGAGATATTTATGGTTATAATTTTAATTATTTAGCCAATAGATTGAATCTTTTTACCAACTTTAAATTTACCTATGATAAAGTTGATTTTTATTTGGCACAAAACTTTATTAGCACCAACTATCAAAGAGAAGGATTGTATCAAAACGGAATTTATCCAACCAATTCTTTTGGGAAAAGCGATAAAATACATTTTGATAATTTTGGATTTAAAGGCGGAATTCTTTTCAAAATTTCGGGAAAACAACAGTTAAATTTTAATGGTGCCTACCTTTCAAATGCGCCCACAATTCGAAATGCTTTTCCCAATGCTCGCTTAAATAATTCGGTAGTTGCGGGAATAGAAAGTGAAACGATTAACAGTTTGGATGCGAGTTATTTTTACAGAACTCCAAAATGGCAAACACGACTTACTCTTTTTTATACAACGATAAAGAATACCACACAAACATCATTTTTTTATGCCGAAGGAATATTTGATGATGGCGCTGGTTATACTAATACTGATGCCTTTGTAAGTCAAACTTTAACACATTTGGACAAACAAAATATAGGAGCTGAATTCAGTTGGCAATACCAGTTGACAACAACAATAATGAGCAATTTTTCGGCAGCTTATGGCCAATATATTTACAATAGTAATCCAAATGTAATTATAACCAATGATGCTCAGGCTACGATTGAAAATCCCAACCCAGTTTTTGATTTTGGGAAAGCTACTTTAAAAAACTATCATCAAGCTGGAATGCCACAGCAGGCTTATGCCTTAGGGATGGAATATAGAGACCCAAAATATTGGTGGATTGGAGCTAATATCAATTATTTGGGCAATACTTATATAGATATTTCGCCAATTTCTAGAACCGAAACTTTTTATAAAAACCCATCAACGGAATTTAATTTTCCTGAAGCATCAGAAGAAAGAACCAGAGAATTATTGGTACAAGAAAAATTTGAACCTGTCACTTTATTAAACATTGCTGGTGGAAAATCATGGAAAATAAAAGGAAAAAATATTGGCCTTTTTGCAACGCTAAATAATGTCATGGATTTAAAGTATAAAACAGGAGGTTATGAGCAAGCTCGAAATGCCAATTTCAGACAACTTAATCAAGATGTTTCTAGTGGTACTCCCAATTTTGGGAATAAATATTTTTACGGTTATGGAAGAACTTACTTTATAAACCTATACATCAATTTATAAAATTTTGAAGATGAAACTAATGAAATTAAAATTTGGTGTTGTTTTGGCAGCAATGCTTTTAAGTAGCTGTGCAGAAGAATTTAGTGTGCCTAAATTAAGCTGTAATCAACCAGATTTGCCAGTAAACAGAACTGTTGAGGAGGTCAAATCTATTACCAGTTCTACAGTCACACAATATACATACGATGATATAATCGAGGCTTATGTGGTTTCGAGTGATGAAGAAGGTAATTTTTTTAAGACCATTTCGTTTCAAACATTAGCAACAAATACTTCCGCCACCATGGGTTTTAGTGTACCCGTAGATATCTCAAATACGTATTTAGATTTTAGAATTGGAAACAAAGTCTTTATCAAAATGAAAAATCAATATACCGACATTTATTATGGTGGAATGCGAATAGGAGGTATTTATGTGAATACCTATGATGAAGGAGCTGTTGGGAGAGTTTCTGCAAATAATTACAAACAAGTATTGAATGCTTCATGTACAATAATTGAAGAAGAAAAACTGGTTAGACGAATTTCTATTCCTGATTTATTAAAAGATTCAAACATCAATACTTTGGTAGAGTTATCGGATGTCCAGTTTTCACAAGATGCTATTGGTCGCCATTATTATGAAGAAACAAATGATGTTGGAGGTGGAACCAATTGGAATTTGATAGACAAATCAGGAAATCAAATATTATTTAGAACCAGCAGTTTTGCTGATTTTGCTAATAAAATTGTTCCTAATGGTAGTGGGAAAATAAGAGGTGTATTGACCAAATTTGGTTCAGATTATCAACTTTTGGCACGATTTGAAAAAGATGTAATGCTCACCGAAACTGCTGCAATTCCTTTCTTTTCGGAGAATTTTCAAACGGTAACTGATAACTCAAATTTAAGTCTACCAGGTTGGACAAACATTGTAGAAAAAGGAACCCTTTTCTGGAAAGGAAAGGTATATTCTGGAAATGGTTATGCCGAATTTGCCATTAGCGGGACAAAAGTAAATTCTAACATTTGCTGGTTGATTTCCCCTAAAATTGATATGGATTTGCATACCAGCGAAGTGCTAACTTTTAGAACTGCTCAACATCATTTGGATGTAGATTCTCCTTTGAACACTGTTGAAGTTTATATTTCAAATGATTTTGATGGGCTGAATGTTAGCAAAGCAACTTGGATTCCGCTTTCTGTTATTTTACCAAAACAAGCTACACCTTGGTATCAATTTGTTGGTTCTGGCGGAATAGATTTATCGAATTATACTGGCAAGATAAATATTGCATTCAAATATATTGGTTCTGGAAAGAACTTAGCATTAGACGGTGCTTTCCAAATAGATGATGTTCAAATTTATGGAGATCAATAATTAAGAATAAAAAAAGACCTAACAAGATTTAAAATCCTGTTAGGTCTCACACAGATAACAATATAATACTTCGAAACTATTTTTTTTCAATAATACTTATCGCATAACCTCCACCAGCAACACTCAGCTGAGATAATTTAGATTTATTGGTTACTTCTATTTTGCGAATGATATAAGCTTGCGGATTTGTTTTGTAATGAGCATCTTTTGCGTCAGCATAAATGGTAGCCGTATATTTTTTCCCTTTTTCCAAAAAGGCAAAATTGATGTTAGAGGTACGTGAGTCATACCCATTTACGTTTCCTACAAACCAGTTATTCGTTCCTTTTGCTTTTCGAGCCACTGTAACGTATTGGCCTGGTTCTGCTTCTAAATAATTGCTTTCACTCCAATCTACCGCTACATCTTTTATAAACTGAAAAGCATCAGGGAATCTATTATAATTTTCAGGCAAATCAGCAGCCATTTGCAATGGGCTATACAATGTTACGTACAAAGCCAACTGATTAGCAATGGTACTGTTTACATGTGAATTATTACTTGGGTTTAGTTTACTTAAATCCATTTCAAAAATTCCTGGTGTATAATCCATTGGTCCACCTATTAATCGTGTAAAAGGTAACATCGTAACATGGTTTGGTTTTGAACCTCCAAAAGACTGATATTCTGTTCCTCTTGCCGCTTCATTTCCAATTAAGTTAGGATAAGTTCTGCAGATACCCGTTGGTCTAACCGCCTCATGAGCATTAACCATAATTTTATAATCGGCTGCTTTTTCTAATGCATATTGATAATGGTTGACAATCCATTGACTATAATGATTTTCACCTCTTGGCAAAATGTCACCAACATAACCACTCTTTACAGCATCATAGCCATTATCCTTCATAAATTGGTAAGCTTTATCCATATGACGTTCGTAATTACGTACTGAACTTGAGGTTTCGTGATGCATAATCATTTTTACACCTTTAGATTTGGCATATTCATGAATTCCTTTGACATCAAAATCGGGATAAGGAGATACAAAATCAAAAACATAATCTTTTGAATGTCCAAACCAATCTTCCCAACCTTGATTCCATCCTTCAACTAATACCGCATCAAAACCGTTACTCGCTGCAAAATCTATATACTTTTTCACATTTGCATTGTTCGCCCCGTGAGTAGCATTAGGTTTCGCTTTAGAATAATCTGTAACACCTAATTGTACTGCAGGAAATTCATCGGTATAAGACCATGAACTTTTTCCTGTAATCATTTCCCACCAAACTCCTACATATTTTACAGGCTTAATCCATGATGTATCCTCAATTTTACAAGGATCATTAAGATTTAAAGTCATCTTAGAAGCTAAAATTTCACGAGCATCATCACTCACTATAATGGTACGCCAAGGCGAATGAGCCGGAGCTTGAATGTGTCCTTTATCCCCTTTTGCATCAGGTGTTAGCCACGACTCAAAAACCATGTTTTTATCATCAAGATTCAAATGCATACAAGAATAATTAAGTAAAGCGGCTTCGTGTAAATTCATGTACAAACCATCATTGGTTTTCATCATAAGTGAAGTTTGTACTCCTGTTGTTGCAAATGAAGTTTGAGATAAATTTGCTGTTTTGGCTTTTTCAGCAAGTCCTCTTATTTCGGACAATTTAGAGGTCGTATAATCATATTCTTGAGTATCATAATCCCCTGGAATCCAAAAAGCAGTATGATCACCTGCCATTGCAAATTGCGTTCTCTCTTCTTTTATGACAAAATAAACCAAATTCTTTTGAGATGGGAATTCATATCGAAATCCTAGACCATCATTAAATAAACGAAAACGAATGATAATTTGTCTATTGGTTTCTTGTTGGTTTAGGGTTACTGCAAGCTCGTTATAATAATTTCTAATCGAAGCTACTTCTCCCCAAACAGGTTTCCAAGTTTCATCAAATGAAGAAGTTTTACTATCCGCCAAAGTAAAATCATTCAACAATGATTTTTTATCATTTTTAAGTTCAAGTCCTAATTTACTAGGTTTAATGACTGTTTTTCCTTTGTATTGTAAATTATAGCTTGGAGATCCATCTTTTTGTAATTCAAATTCCATTGTGAATTTGCCATCTGGAGATTTCAACTGCTGTGAATATGCATTTTGAAATGCAATACAATAAAATAAAGCAATGTAAAGTATATTTTTCATGCCGTTAGATTTAATTATTTTTTTGATTAGTTTTTACGAAATCGATTTAATTCACAATAATTTGTCTGTAATGAAATATACCTTTTTCGAGAAAGTAAAAGTATATGCTTTTAGGATACAGGAAATCTCACTAAGATTAAAAAGTAGATTCTTTTTCTAAAATTAGAAAACAAACAACTAAAAATCAATTGATTGTGTATTTTTAACATAAAAAAAAAGTGGTTCAAAAGTAGCTTAACATTTCCAAAAAAACGATAGAATTTATTTTTAATAGCAAAAATTGAGAGTCTATTTTTTACTCGTTCCTATTTGCATCACCCTTTCTTCAAATTCTTCTCTTGGACCTGCAGATTTATTTTTAAGTTGCGAACGATAATTGTAAATGGTCGAACTTGAATAACGAAGAAAGGTTGAGATTTTTGCACTGTCTTTTATCCCGAGCCGAATAAGTGCAAAAATTCGTAATTCTGTATTGAGTTGTTCGCCTTCCTTTGGATGAATTTGTTCGCTTTTGACTAATAAATCATTGAATTCTTGAATGAAGTTTGGAAATAATTGCAAGAATGTTTTATCGAAATTGGCATAAAATTCTTTTAATTCATTAGCAACATAATCTTTAGATTTTACAGCACTAATAAGGTCATTGATTTTTCCAGTTGTCACCAGTACATTTAATTTACGCTGATATTCATCTAGTTTCCCTAAATAATCAGAACTCTGATCCATATAGCGTCCAATATAAATTTCTTTTAACAAATTCGCTTCGGATAAAGTAGTGTTGTAGGAATTTAATTTTTCATTAAAACCATTCAATTCAGCGTTGAGATCCAAAAGTTTATGATTTGCCAAACTCAGTTCACTTTTGGCACTTGTAACTTTTTTCATTTCCTTAAAGAGAAAAAACAATAGTAACAATAAAACAAGCACCAAAAAACCTGCACTAATTAGAAATACTGTTAATTGAAAACGATTCGTGTCATTTTGTTGCTGATAAGATTCGCTAATAATGGGCAACATTTTCGAAATTTCATAAGTTCTCAAACGAGCATTACAAAAAACGGCATCATCCAAGGAACGTTTGATATAGGTGTAAGCACGCTCGATATCTCCTTCTTCATATAATATAAAAGCCAACGAGCGCAATGAGATATATTCCCTTTTAGACAATTGCAAATCTGATAAAGTCGAAACAATTAACCATTTCTTTTCCTGTTCTTTATCCTTTTTTTGTTTATACGCATTCGAAATAATGTAAGCGATAATCGGACGATTAGGATCATCACTTGAAATTTTTACAAAATTAGGAAGCAATAAAGCTAGAGTTGCAGACGGATTCTTAGCATCTAAATTCTTATCGGCTTTGGCAATAATGTACGACATTGAATTCTGAGGGTAATACGAAATACAAGAATCTCTATACTTTTTGGAAAATGATAGATATGTTTCTTTTTCTTGTATAGAAGAAGAATTATCGGCCATCTGTCCATAAATAGTCCTACTCACATCATAATAAGAACCTTTTAAGTTTGAGGAGGTTTTACTGTTAATTGCGCTAAGTAAATCTACACCTTCTTTGTACATCCCTAATGTCCCCATAATAGAAACTAAATTTAGTTTGGCCTGAATTAGTTTTTCGGGATGATTTATTTTTTTGGCCAATTCGAAGCTTTTTCTAGCGTAAACCAATGCCGAGTCTGATTGATACGAATTGTAACTATAATACACATTTTGAACAATTTCGTATTTCTGAATTGGTTTACTAGTAGTTGCCAAACGCTTTTTTAATTCTCCAATTTCTCGCTCTTTCTTTTGGGTATAAAAAGCATTATTTTGAATTGTTTTGTCAATTTCAGATAATGATACATCGGGTTTTTCTTGACTTATTGCATAATAAGGCAAAAGCAAAATTGTAACAAACAGCAAAAATTGATACATTCAATGAGGTTTTATTTTTGTAAAATTAAATAAAAATTTAAAAAGAAAACCGCCTTGATTTCTTAAAGAAAACAAAGCGGTTTTTAGTATTTGAAATTAAAAATTATTCTATTTCAGAAATTCTTAAAGTGTTTACCATTCCTTTCTCAACGATTGGCATAGCTGCTAAATTAACTAAGAAATCCCCTTTTTTCACAAATCCTTTTTCTTTCACAATATTATTTACATCGGTAACAGTATCATCGGTACTCACAGATTTTTCATAATAAAAAGATTTTACGCCCCATAATAAATTGAGTTGGGTAATAATTCTTTTGTTCGATGTAAAAACTAAAATATGAGAAGAAGGTCTCCAAGCAGAAATCTGGAAAGCTGTATAACCACTATTTGTTAGAGTACAAATTGCTTTTGCCTTGATAGAATTCGCTATAAGAGCAGCGTTTTGACAAATTGTTTTAGTTATAAAACGATTTGTTCTTACTTGTGGAGAATTTTGAGGAACTTTAATAAGCGGAGAATCCTCAACAGCTTCTAGGATTTGAGTCATTCTTTGAATTACCTGTACTGGATAATTTCCTGTTGCAGTCTCACCAGAAAGCATTACAGCGTCAGCTCCATCCATAACAGAGTTCGCTACGTCATTTACTTCTGCGCGTGTTGGAGTTAAACTATTAATCATTGTCTCCATCATCTGAGTAGCAACGATTACAGGTATTCTAGCCGTTTTTGCTCTAAGAATTAATTCTTTTTGTACCAATGGAACTTCATGAGCAGGTAATTCAACCCCTAAGTCTCCTCTGGCTACCATCAAAGCATCACAGTAAGCCACAATTCTATCCATATTCTCTAATGCTTCAGGCATTTCGATTTTGGCGATAATTGGAATTTTATATTCTGAATGTTTGGCTATTAATTCTTGTAAATCTTGTAAATCTCTAGGTGTTTTTACAAATGAAAGTGCGATCCAATCTAATTTTTGTTCTATTGCAAAAATTGCATCCGCTATATCTTTTTCAGTTAATGCAGGTAACGAAATTTTAGTGTTTGGTAAGTTAACCCCTTTTTTAGATTTTAGTTCACCTCCTTGGATAACTTTGGCAACAACCTCAGATTTTTTATCAGTTTCAACAATTTCAAAAATTAATTTTCCATCGTCTAACAATATTCTTTCCCCTGGGTTAACATCATTTGGGAAATTTTGATATTTCATAAATACTCTTTTCGAAGTACCTATTATATCTTCTGCAGTTGTAAAAGTAATCAAATCACCATCGTTTACAACAACACCGTCTTCCATAACTCCAACACGAAGTTTAGGTCCTTGTAAATCTCCAAGAATTCCAGTAGTGTAACCAAATTCTTCATTTATACTGCGAATAATGTTAATTTTATTTTTTACATCTTCATAATCAGCATGAGAAAAATTTACTCTAAATACATTTACACCTGCCTCAATCATATCCTTAATGACTTCTCTAGTACTACATGCAGGCCCAAGTGTGGCTACAATTTTGGTTTTTTTGTTTGTAAGCATTTTTTTAAAAAATTAAATTGTTTTTAGATTTTATTTTGTTAATAGCTACAACATAGTTAGCAGTTATTTGTTCTATCGAATTCAGCTCACTTTGAATTTTCAATAAATCTGTAATTTCTTCACTGTCCTCAATTTTTAAAAAGTAATTAACCTTTTTAAACTCTGGAAGCATATATACTTTTTTGGCTACTTCTATTTCAAAGTTTGCAAATAAACTTTGGTTGTCTTCTTTTTTATGTTGAATAACTTCGTTTATATTTTGAATCAAATCCCAAGAAATATCTTTTTTTTTATCGTAATAATGAAATCTAGAAAAAAAAACTTCTCCTTCTTTATCTGTAATTTGAATTTCTTTATTCGATTTATTCAAACTTACATTTAGTTTTTGATTGATATAATAAGCTAATCTATAATCTTCTAATGTTGTATGAATAGCAATAAGGCTGTAATCAATTTCATCAAATTCTCCAAAATCCAGCTTGTGAATTGCCATATTCATTAAAATATAAGTCGTAAATATAACATTTCTAAATCAGTAAAATGCTGGTTATTTACTATGATTCTGATATTTTATTAACGAAAACGATGTAGCATTGATAATACCTTAGCTATTTTCTTTCAATTTTTTCTTGAAAAGCAAAGTAAGCCCTTTGAGAAGCTTTCTCTTCGGCTTTCTTTTTGGAAGTAGCATTTGCCTTAGCAATAACTTTATCGTCTATACTAAGTTTTACACCAAACAAGCGTTGCCCATCAATAGCATTTTCTTCGAAAATATCGTAATGAAATTGCTTCTTCTCCTTTTGGCACCACTCTATTATAAGGCTTTTGTAACTAATTACTTTTCCTTCTAATCTTGCGATATCTACATAAGGAATTATTACTCTTTTTTGGATAAATCTCTCGCAATAATCATATCCTTTGTCTAAATAAATTGCTCCAACCAAAGATTCAAATATGTTCCCGTGAATATTTTCTCCAAAATGATGAACAGGTACTTTGCTTTCTACAAATTCTATCAAATTTAGATCCTTACCCAGTTCGTTTAAGTGTTCTCTACTTACAATTTTTGAACGCATTTTGGTCAAATAACCTTCATCGCCTAAAGGAGCCTCATTAAATAAATATGCCGCAATAACGGAACTTAACATAGCATCCCCTAAAAATTCAAGTCGCTCATAATTAATTGGATTCCCCGCCAAATCGATCCGATTAGACGAACGATGAGTAAAAGCTCTTCTATAAAATTCTAACGAAACAGGCTCAAAACCAAGTATAGATTGAATAGAATCAAAAAAAATCCCGTCTTCTTGAGAACGGGATTTTGAGAATATTTTCTTGAGAAAACGCATTTTATGCTTTGTAACCTAATTTTTTTACTAAAACGCAAGCATTATGACCACCAAAACCAAAAGTATTGCTCATAACAACATTCATTTCTCTTTTTTGAGCTACATTAAATGTAAAATTTAATTTAGAATCAATGTTTTCGTCATCAGTAAAATGATTAATTGTTGGAGGAACAATTCCGTATTGCATCGACAAAATGGCCGAAATTGTTTCAATTGCCCCTGCTGCTCCCAATAAATGTCCTGTCATCGATTTTGTAGAATTCAAGTTCATGGTATAAGCATGATCGCCAAAAACACTAATAATCGCTTTAGATTCTGCAATATCACCAAGTGGCGTAGAAGTTCCATGCATATTTACTCCATCTACATCGGTTGGATCTAATCCAGCATCTCTTAAACAGTTCAACATTACATTTTTGGCTCCTAATCCTTCAGGATGTGGTGCTGTAATATGATGTGCATCAGCAGACATTCCGCCTCCGCCAATTTCGCAATAAATTTTAGCTCCACGCGCAACTGCATGTTCATACTCTTCAAGAATTAATGCTCCTGCACCTTCACCCAAAACAAAACCTTCACGGTCTTTGTCCATAGGCCTAGAAGCAGTTTTTGGATCATCATTACGAGTTGATAATGCATGCATAGCATTAAATCCTCCCATTCCAGCAATTGTTACGGCTGCTTCTGAACCACCCGTCACCATTACATCGGCATGACCTAAACGAATATAATTGAATGCATCAATAATAGCATTTGTTGAAGATGCACACGCTGAAACAGTACCGAAATTTGGACCTCTAAATCCATACTTAATAGAAATATGGCCACAAGCTATATCGCCGATCATCTTTGGAATAAAGAACGGATTAAACTTGGGTGTTCCATCTCCAGCAGCAAAATTAAGAACTTCATTCTGAAAAGTTTCTAATCCACCTATTCCAGAACCCCAAATCACTCCAGCGCGATCTTTGTCAATTTTATCTAAATCAAAATTAGCATCTTTCATTGCTTCTTCTGAAGAAACCATTGCATATTGCGCATATCTATCCATTTTACGAGCTTCTTTTCTGTCGATAAAATCTTCAACATTAAAGTTTTTTAATTCGCAGGCAAAATGAGTTCTAAATTTTGATGCATCAAAATAAGTTATTGGTGCAGCTCCACTGATTCCGTTAATAAGACCATTCCAATATTCCTGAATGTTATTCCCAATGGGAGTAAGTGCTCCAAGACCTGTTACAACAACTCTCCTTAAAACCATAAACGTTTTTATTTTTGTTATCTTTAAAACAAATAAAGCCCATGCTTTCTATACTCTAAAAAAGTAACTAAAAGAATCATGGGTATTACCGTAAATATATGATTTGATTGAAATTCAATCGAAATTTTATCATTTTAAATAATAACACCCGATCCAAAACATAATCAATTTTACAAATCGGGTGTGGTATTATTATTTTTTAGCTTCCTCGATGTAAGAGATAGCTTGACCTACAGTAGCAATGTTTTCTGCTTGATCGTCTGGAATTTGAATATCAAATTCTTTTTCGAATTCCATAATAAGCTCAACAGTGTCTAATGAGTCAGCTCCTAAATCATTAGTGAAGCTTGCTTCTGTTACAACTTCGTTTTCGTCAACACCTAATTTGTCTACGATAATCGCTTTTACTCTTGATGCAATGTCTGACATAATCTTTTAATTTTAGAATTTAATTTGTTGGCAAAAATAAAACAACTTTATTTTAAAACAACTATTTAATGAATAAATATGACTACTAATTTATAAAAATTATTTCAACAAAGATTTTGGAAACCTATTTATTTTGGTTTTTTATTCTTTTTTTTGCATAAATTTAATACTGCTGAATTATGAAAAAAATACTGATATTTGCTTCTGGATCGGGGACTAACGCCGAAAATATTATTCAATATTTCAAAAATAGATCTTCTGGAACTGTCGTATCTGTTTTCTCAAATAATTCAAATGCAGGAGTTTTAGACAAAGCAAAAAAACTAGCAGTTCCTACGATTATTTTCTCAAAAGAAGAATTAAATTCAGGAAAAGTATTACAAAAAGTTTTGGGTTTCCAACCTGATTTAATTGTTTTAGCAGGATTTCTATTAAAATTTCCTGATGATTTGATTGAAACCTACCCAAATCAAGTAATAAATATTCATCCAGCACTTTTACCAAAATTTGGCGGAAAAGGAATGTACGGCATGCATATTCACAAAGCAGTTGTAGAGAACAAGGAAAAAGAAACTGGAATCACCATTCATTATGTAAATGAAAATTATGATGAAGGCGCTATAATTTTTCAAGAAAAAGTAACGCTTTTAGAAACCGACACACCTGAAATTGTAGCTGAAAAAATTCACGTATTAGAACAAAATCATTTCCCAGTTGTCATTGAGCAATTACTGCAAAAATAAACTTTAAATTACCATAATTGACTCACCAAGTACACATATATACAGATGGCGCTTCAAAAGGAAACCCAGGCAACGGAGGCTACGGAGTAGTTATGGAATGGGTTGGCCAACCGTATCGAAAAGAATTCTTTGAAGGCTTTAGACGAACAACAAATAATAGAATGGAATTATTGGCTGTTATTGTTGGTCTTGAAAAACTAAAAAAAGAAAACACAACAGTATTAGTAATATCTGATTCTAAATATGTTGTGGATTCTGTTGAAAAAAAATGGGTTTTTGGCTGGGAAAAAAAAGGGTTTCTCGGCAAAAAAAACCCCGATTTATGGAAACGTTTTTTGATAGTGTATCGAAAACATCAGGTAAATTTCAAGTGGATCAAAGGACACAACAATCACCCTCAAAATGAAAGATGCGATGAGCTTGCCGTTATGGCTTCAATGCAAAAAAAAGTCTCAGTAGACACTTATTACGAGGAAGAAGAAGCAAAACTTTAACGTAAACTTTGATACCCTAGCCCTTTGCAATATTCCAACTTATGGATTATCTTTGCACCTTAATTCGAAACTCATAAAATGAATAAATTATTGATTGTTGGAACTGTTGCTTTCGACGCAATCGAAACTCCTTTCGGAAAAACAGACAAAATACTTGGTGGAGCAGCCACTTATATAAGTTTATCTGCATCATTTTTTAATATAAAATCGGCTGTGGTATCTGTTGTGGGAGATGATTTTCCGCAAGATTATTTAAATTTATTAACCGAAAGAAACATTGATATTTCTGGAATCGAAGTGGTTAAAGGAGGCAAAACTTTCTTTTGGAGCGGATTATACCACAATGATTTAAACTCAAGAGACACCTTGGTTACGGAACTTAATGTATTGGCTGATTTTGAACCAAAAGTTCCTCAAGATTTTAAAAATGCTGAAATTGTAATGCTTGGAAATTTACATCCATTGGTACAAACTAGCGTTTTGAATCAGATGGAAACGAAACCAAAATTAGTTGTGCTTGACACCATGAACTTTTGGATGGATTGTGCATTACCAGAATTATTAGATGTAATTAAAAGAGTAGATGTGATTACAATTAATGATGAAGAAGCTCGTCAACTATCTGGCGAATATTCATTAGTAAAAGCAGCCGCAAAAATTCATGAAATGGGACCAAAATATGTGGTAATTAAAAAAGGAGAACATGGAGCGTTATTGTTTCATGGTAAAGAGATTTTCTTTGCACCAGCTTTACCTCTGGAAGAAGTTTTTGACCCAACTGGAGCTGGAGACACATTTGCAGGAGGATTTTCAGGATATATTACACAAAGCGAAAATGTTTCTTTCGAAAACATGAAAAATGCAATCGTACAAGGTTCAAATTTAGCCTCATTTTGTGTAGAAAAATTTGGAACTGAAAGAATGTTAAAATTGACAGATGACGAAGTTGTTTCAAGATTGAAACAATTTAAATCATTGACTCAATTCGAAATAGAATTATAAAATTTTAAAGCCCTTTTAGGGGCTTTTTTTAATTAATACCGTCAATATTTATTAAGAACAGTACGAATTTTGCTTCGTATTAGTTAAAAAAAGAAATTGAGACACCAATAAATACCAACAACTACAAACACCTAAACAATGAGCGACGCTTTAAAACACGAATGTGGAATAGCTTTAGTTAGACTTTTAAAACCTCTTGAATTCTACAAAGAAAAGTATGGTACTGCTTTCTATGGAATCCAAAAGATGTATTTGATGATGGAAAAACAGCACAATCGAGGACAAGATGGTGCCGGTTTTGCAAGTATTAAATTTGATGTAGATCCAGGTGAAAGATATATTAGCCGAGTTCGTTCTAATCATGCACAGCCAATTCAAGATGTTTTCAAACAAATAAATGAAAGAATTAGCGAAGAACTTACAGTTAACCCTCAATATGTAGATGATATCAAAGAGCTAAAAGCAAATATACCTTATGTTGGAGAGTTGTTTTTAGGTCACGTTCGATATGGAACTTTTGGAAAAAACAGCATTGAAAGTGTACACCCATTTTTACGTCAAAGCAACTGGATGCATCGAAATCTAATTTTGGCCGGTAACTTTAATATGACTAATGTTAAAGAGCTTTTTCAAAATTTAGTCGAGTTAGGACAACACCCAAAAGAAATGGCCGACACCGTTACGGTGATGGAAAAAATCGGACACTTTCTTGATAAAGAAGTAATGCAATTGTATCAAGATTGTAAAGCCGAGGGTTACTCCAAAAGAGAAGCTTCACCAGTAATTGCTGAACGATTAGATATTGCTAAAATATTAACACGCTCTGCAAAAAATCTTGATGGTGGTTATGCAATGGCAGGCTTATTGGGACACGGAGATGCGTTTGTATTTAGAGACCCAGCAGGAATTCGACCTGCGTACTTTTATCAAGATGACGAAATAGTAGTGGTTGCTTCGGAAAGACCAGTAATTCAGACCGTTTTCAATGTTCCTTTTGAAAAAGTAAACGAAATAGAACCAGGAAATGCATTAATCATTAAAAAGAATGGTACAGTTTCTATGAATCAAATCTTAGAACCTACAGTAAAAAAAGCCTGTTCTTTTGAAAGAATCTACTTCTCAAGAGGAAGTGATGCCGAAATTTACCAAGAGAGAAAGAATTTAGGAAAATTAATCTTACCAGCTGTTCTTAAGGCTATTGATAGCGATACAGACAATACTGTATTTTCATATATTCCAAACACAGCCGAAACATCATTTTACGGAATGGTAGAGGCGGCTCAAGACTTTCTCAATCAACGCAAAAATGATTATATCATTGCCAATAGAAACACCTTAACTGCCGAAAGCCTTCAGGAACTTTTAGCTGTTAAAATTCGCACCGAAAAAGTTGCAATTAAAGATGCCAAACTAAGAACGTTTATCACCGAAGACAGTAGTCGAGACGATTTAGTTGCACATGTTTATGATGTAACCTATGGCGTAATCAAACCAGAAGATAATTTGGTTATTATAGACGACAGTATCGTACGAGGAACTACCCTAAAAATGAGCATCATCAAAATGATGGATCGTTTGAAACCTAAGAGAATTGTTATAGTTTCATCTGCACCACAAATACGTTATCCTGATTGTTACGGAATCGATATGGCAAAACTAGAAGGACTGGTTGCATTTAGAGCAGCATTAGCACTTTTAAAAGAAAGAAATCAATACCATATTGTAGATGAAGTTTATACTAAATGCAAGGCACAAGAAAACTTCAATGATGCAGATGTCATAAATTATGTTACGGCAATTTATGCTCCTTTTACGCCGGAAGAAATCTCAGATAAGGTTGCCGAAATGTTAAGTTCACCTGAAATTAACGCAGAAGTTAAAATTATCTTCCAATCTGTTGAAGATTTACATAAAGCTTGTCCTAAAAATTTAGGAGATTGGTATTTTACAGGTGACTACCCAACCCCAGGTGGTAATCGAGTAGTAAACAGAGCATTTATGAATTTTTATGAAGGAAAAGACGCTAGAGCTTATTAGTTTTTACCGATAATCGTTTTTATATGCATTTCAACGAATATATTTTCCAAATCTTTAATTCTAAACTAATTTTGGACTACCATAATTTAGTAGGTTAAGTTTATGGTAGATTTGGGGCAAAAAGGGTGAAAGTAACATTTCACCTTTTTTATTGGAAATAAGTCAAGTATTATTGTAATTATTAGGCTTAAAAAAGGAATAAACAAATTTACATATTATTGAAAGTCAATTATTTATGATTTTAACGAGTATTTTTGACGTTCATCGAAAAAAACATCAATATTATTATTTTAAATGTACATTTGAGTACCATAATTTTTAGTAGGTTAAGTTTATGGTAGATTTGGGGCAAAAAGGGTGAAAGTAACATTTCGCCCTTTTATTTTTTAGATAAAATCCAATTCAAAAAACCGAAATCTTTTTAACAAACAATAATATAACTTCCACAAATACAAATACATAACATCTAAACGATTTTATTATATCATTCGTCGAAAAAAATATTAATATCAATTTTTTAAATATACATTTGAGTACCATAATTTTTAGTAGGTTAAGTTTATGGTAGATTTGGGGCAAAAAGGGTGAAAGTAACATTTCACCTTTTTTTTATATATATCCCTTAGTGAATTAATTCAAAATACCCTCTTCACTGAATTTTGAATGAAAGACCATTTCAACAAAAATGCTTTGTGTAGAATTCTACTGTTTCAAACTTATCCTATCACTACGTATTTCCTCAACACTCTGAAAACAAACTCCTAGAAGCCCCTAAAATTAAAACACATAGAATACGAATTTCTTAAAAAAAGGATTCAAAAAAATTAGAATCGCAAAAATAAATCAGCTAAAAAAGAAAACTTCACAAATTAAAAAATATTCATATAAATATCAATTTTGCTGATAATAATTTAATAACTTAGCGTAAAATGTGACTACATAAGACCATATTACGCAAAATTAATGATTATTTAATACTGAATAAATATGATGAATCTTACCCCAGAATTAAACCCAAAAGGATGGGATGAAATGTTCTCTAAAGAAGGAGTAAGAGATTCTTACGCACAAGTTCTTCAAACATTACAGAACCTAAATCCCGAAAGCTTAAACGACAAACAAATTCAAGCATCGGATTTATTCATGAACCAAGGAATAACCTTTACGGTTTATAGTGACAACAATCAAGGTATAGAACGAATTTTCCCATTCGATATAATACCAAGAATCATTACAAAATCTGAATGGACCGAAGTCGAAACTGGAATCAAGCAAAGACTCACGGCACTTAATTTATTCTTAGAAGATATTTATAACGGACAAAACATTATAAAAGACGGAATAATTCCTGCTTCTTTAATAGCCTCATGTCCTCATTACATACAGGAAGTACACGGAATAAAAGTTCCTCATAATATTCATGTTCATATAGCAGGCATAGACTTAATTCGAGGTGCCAAAGGAGAATTCTATGTCCTTGAAGATAATTTGAGATGTCCAAGTGGTGTGAGCTATATGCTAGAAAACCGAGAAATTACAAAAAGAATTTTTCCTGATATGCTAGCTATGAACAAAGTAAATACTGTTGGGAATTACCCAATGATATTTCACAATATACTTGTATCGCTATCACCACGCAATGTTTCAAAACCCAATGTAGTCTTACTCACACCAGGGATATATAATTCAGCCTATTATGAACACACCTTTTTGGCCAGACAGATGGGAATTCCTCTAGTAGAAGGAAGAGATTTAGTAGTTAATAACAACAAAGTCTTTATGAAAACTACCTCTGGTTTACAACAAGTAGATGTTATTTACAGACGCCTAGACGATGATTATCTGGATCCGTTGGTGTTTAGACCCGAAAGTACTTTGGGCGTTCCAGGCCTTATAAGCGCTTATCGTCATGGAAATGTAGCCTTAGTAAATGCTGTTGGAAATGGAGTTGCAGACGACAAAGCCGTATATGCTTATGTACCAGAGATGATTAAGTATTACCTTAATGAAGTTCCGATACTCAAAAACGTTCCAACTTACCAAATGGAAAATGAAGATGAACGAGAATTAGTATTTGCTGACATCGAAAACATGGTAATCAAGGAAGCAAATGGCAGTGGAGGATATGGTATGATTATGGGCAATAAAGCAACTCCTGAAGAACTAGAAAAAGGGAAAAAAGCCATTTTGGAAAATCCTAGAAATTTTATAGCACAACCTATTATTCAACTCAGCACAGTACCGTGTTTAATTGATGGTCAATTGAAATTACGCCATGTAGATCTAAGACCCTACGCTTTATGTGGCCCCAATGGAATCGAGATTGTTCCAGGAGGACTTACTCGAGTCGCATTAACCGAAGGCTCATTGGTCGTAAACTCTTCGCAAGGGGGAGGAAGCAAAGACACTTGGATCATAAAGTAATTTCGTTTTAATTTTTAAAATAAAACAAAATGAAAAAGAATGCGATTAACTCAGAAAAAGGTAACGGTCCCAAAGCTTTTTTACCTGAAATGATTTTAAATCATTTGAACAATGCAAAGCCAACAGAAATCAACAACACTTCAACAGACGAAGTACAATCTCCCCAACAAGCAATTGTTTTTGACCCATTGGCAGATCCATTCGATGGCTTAACTATAGATGTTAAACCTAGTAAAAAAAAGCAAAATAAAATCTATTGATATAACCAAATAAACTTCAGCTTCTACAAAATATACCCCCAAATTTCTACGAAAGAATCAAATTTTTATTAATCAACTTTTAAATCAATTAAAATGGAAACTACACTAAAAAATCCAGCTACAAAGAATACAATTTTGATAAACAAAAATGAGTATTCTAAATTTTCTATAGAGAAAGTAATACCGATGCAAGTTTCAGCACAAGACTCGATCATAGAATCAATTTTTGAAACTATAGTAGAACCGATAATCTACAAATGTTAAACAACAACGTAGCTCATCATTAAAGATGAAATCTTTAAAACGTTCTACAGAAGGAAAATCAAAATGTTTAATTTTTGAATTTATCCGTTAAAAAACAACCTTTTGTTATCAAATCACTTACAAGAGGTTGTTTACACATCCCATTTACAAAAATCAAAATCTTTTTTATTAAAACTTTAAATTCTTTCAGATGAAAGCAAATATGCTAAGTAGAGTTGCAGACGGGATGTTTTGGCTTAACCGATATATGGAAAGAACAGACGGGATGTTACTTACACTCAATACCAGTTACATTTTGTCTTTTGACAAAGAAACAGATGATTGTCATGGGTACAAACCATTATTGAATTATTACACAGATTTGACTTACGATCAAATAGAAAAAGTGCAACATGACACCAGTTTCGTTTTAAAATATATAATCTGTGATAGTTTAAATAATAATTCGGTCAAAAATTTGGTGGTAAAAGCGCGCGAAAACGCTAGAGGATCGCAGGACAAAATTACCAAAGAACTTTGGGAACACATCAATTCGCTTTACCATTATATGAATTCTCCTGAACTACCCAAAAAACTTGAAAGTTCAGATGCCTTAAAAGTTGTAAATAAGCTCAATAAGGAACTGTTGCTTTATAACGGTATTTTTCATGTCACCATGCCAAGAGGGCTGGGTTGGAGTTTTTCGATTATTGGAAAATTAATAGAACGATGTTTGCAAACCATTTCGATGACCCAAGCCTATTACATTCCAATCAATTATGACCTAGAGGGCAACGAAGACTTGATGTATTGGAAAAGACTATTGTTATCATTATCAGGCTATGAATTGTACCTTAAAAGTTATCGAAACATAAAACACAATCGCAAAGTTGCCGAACATGTAGTCTTTAATGAAGATTTTGCCCATTCGGTAATTTTTACCTTAGAATTAATTGATAAATACTTGAACTGCCTTGTTAAAGACAATGAAATAAGTGAAGCAAAAACACTCTATAATCAATTTGGAAGGTTAAGAAGTTATATTGTTTATACCGATTACCATCATTTAACAAACGAACAACTTGAAGAAGTTTTAGAAACTACAAAAAAACAACTCAATAAATTTTCTATAGATTTTTCAAAATTATTTTTCTCTTATACTTAATAATACCTATGGCAATTTTTAAAATCGTACATATAACCAAATACAAATACAATTGGCCTATAAAAGAAAGCATAAACGAAGTGCGCTTATTTCCTCATTACTTTGAAAACCAAGAAGTTCTTGACCACCAACTTATCATTTCGCAAGATCCTGAAGTAAAATATTCACGAGATTATTATGGCAATCGTTTTGCGAATTTCAACAATTTAGAGTCCCATCAAGAAATGGTAATCGAATCTCGCATCACAGTAAATGTAACCCACTCTCAAAAAATCCCCAATATAGATGCTACAACTGTAAAAGACATCGAAAACGACATCAATAGCAGTATTTATCTCCTACGATTAAGTAGTCCTGAAACCATTATAAGACAAAAAGAAATTGAAGATATCCTAGAAAAAATAGGTGTTGCAAACAAACCCATCATTACCATAGCTCATTTATGTAGTCAATATGTTCATAAAAACTTTACTTATACCAAAGGCATCACTAATATTGAAACTACTGTTGATGAAATCCTTGAATTAAAAAAAGGAGTTTGTCAGGATTTTGCCAAAGTCTTATTACAGCTATTAAGAACCGTTGGTATTCCTTGTAGGTATGTAAGTGGCTATATTTGTCCGAACGAAAGTGGTCTAAGAGGAGAAGGAGCCACACATGCCTGGATAGACATTTACACTCCAACTCAAGGATGGTTAGGTCTAGATCCTACCAATAATATTTGGACAGTAGGCAACCATGTCAAACTAGCTGTAGGGCGCGGTTTTTATGATTGTACTCCAATCAAAGGGACATTCAAAGGGTTGGCTAGACAAACACTTTCTGTAAGCGTTTCTACCAGTTATGAAGATGGTCGTCATTATGAAGAAGAAAACGATGTTCTTCTAGAAGAAATATCACATGAAATAAATGAACAAATAAGTCATATTGAACAACAGCAACAACAGCAATAAATTAGAAATCAAATTTGAGTTGCACAACTATTGTTTTCTTTATTTCTGTGTTCAAATTGCTCAAGGAAATTCCAAGTAGTCGCACAGAATCTTTCATTCTTTCTTGAAACAATAATTCTTTGACCGCTTCTAGAACCAATGCTTTATCAGCTATAAAATAAGGCATGGTTTTACTTCTTGTTTGCTGAGTAAAATCGCTATATTTAATTTTAAGCGTAACCGTTTTTCCTGATATTTTATGCTTTTTCAAACGGCGCTCCAGTTCGGCTGCAATTTTTTCTAGCTTTTCGATCATAAATATTTCGGACGAAAGATTACTATCAAAAGTATATTCGGCAGCAACGGATTTGGCAATTCTATTTGATTTGACTTCGCTATTATGAATACCCCGAACAACATTAAAATAGAAAATGCCCGATTTCCCAAAATGCTTTTCAAGAAATTCTATCGATTTACTTTTAAGATCCAAACCTGTGAAAATCCCAAGCTGAAACATTTTCTCGGTAGTAACTTTACCAACACCATAAAATTTTTGGATAGGCAATTGTTCTAAGAAAACAATGACTTCATCGGGATTAACAGTCTTTTGACCATTGGGTTTATTATAATCACTTGCAATTTTGGCCACAAATTTATTAACCGATATTCCTGCCGAAGCTGTTAACCCCACTTCATTAAATATTCTCATTCTAATTTCTTGTGCTAATAAAGTTGCGCTTGGATTTCCTTTTTTGTTTATGGTAACATCTAGATAGGCCTCATCTAGAGATAATGGCTCTACCAAATCCGTATAGTCTCGAAATATTTTGTGAATTTGTTTTGAAATTTCTTTGTACCGATCGAAGCGTGGTTTTACAAAAATAAGATCAGGACAGTTTTTTTTAGCTTGTACTCCACTGATGGCACTACGAACCCCGAACTTTCTAGCTTCATAACTTGCTGCCGAGACCACACCTCTATTCTCTTCCCCTCCAACAGCAATAGGCTTACCTCTTAATTCGGGATTATCCATTTGCTCTACCGAGGCATAGAATGCATCCATGTCGATATGTATGATCTTTCTATTTGATGTTGGTTCGAGCATTTCACAAATGTAAAAACGTTTTAAAGAATTGAAATCACAAAACTGTTAAATAATAAATGAATATCTTTGAACACTTTATAATCCAAATAAAAATCTAAGATTGGACAAAATCAAACGGTATCCTTTTTCTTTTATCATTAAAAAGAAAAAAATATAATGAACAGATGAATAAAGCTCCTAAAAAAATATGAAAATGATAGAAATTGAACGCAAGTTTTTGGTTACTTCTGATTCATTTAAAACGGAATCTCTTACTCAAAACAGAATCAAACAAGGGTATTTGAGTTCTGTTCCCGAAAGAACTGTGAGAGTCAGAATAAAAGGGAACAAAGGTTTTTTGACCATTAAAGGGATTTCGAATGCATCAGGCTTATCTCGATTTGAATGGGAAAAAGAAATTACCTTAGAGGAAGCTGATAAATTGTTGCTATTATGCGAAACTGGTGTAATAGACAAAACCCGATTTGAGGTCAAATCTGGTAGTCATTTCTTTGAAATTGATGAATTTTATGGTGACAATGAAGGCTTAATTATGGCCGAAATTGAATTACAATCGGAAACAGAATCATTTAAAAAACCAATTTGGCTAGGTGAAGAAGTAACTAATGATAAGAGATATTATAACTCTTATTTAAGTACGCATCCGTTTAAAAAATGGTAGTTTTATTTAGACTTACTTTCGTAGTTCTTCAATTTTTACGATAACTGCTCCACTTTTTTTATTAGAAGCAATTTCCATAAAAGCTCTTTTGCTTAAATCAATTTCTCTTCCTCTTGCAAAAGGGCCTCTGTCAGTTATTTCTACAATTACTGATTTACCATTTGCTTCATTCGTGACTCTAAGCTTGGTTCCAAAAGGGAGTTTTCTATGAGCAGCAGTTAATTTACTATTATCGAATCGTTTTCCGCTTGCGGTTTTCCTACCATTAAATTTATCATGATAGTAAGAGGCATGTGCGTTTTTTTTAAATAATACAAACTTTCCAGTTTCAACAATTACTGTATCTGGGGCGATAGCAACTGGTTCTTCAACTTTTTCTACAGCTTTAGCGTTCTTTTTAACTGTGTCTTTATTTATGGAAAATTTTTTGCTGTTAATAATAGTACTTTGACTGCTTACTATACCAACACTGGCAAGTAAAAATAAAAGTGTGATTATTTTTTTCATTTAGAGTTTATTAGGTGAAACTTTTGAACTGCAAAAAATAGGGGTAAAAAAAAGTCCTTTTTCAGGACCTTTTACTATGGGATTAAAACCATAAAGACCACGGAATTCTACTTAAAATAAGTATAAGTCCTAAACCGTAAAAAATGGTAAAACCTTTGAACTTTGCTTCACTTGAAGTTGCTTTTTTATGTTTTGACCAACCTATGGTAATTAAGGTGATGGCTATGATATTGATTAATGGGTGCTCTAAAGAGGTAAGGCGCAATGCTTTATCGGACATTTGTCCTAATGAACTTAATCCTAATGGTGAAACGAAATATAAGATTAAACCAAAGAGTAATTGAATGTGGGTAGCTATTAAACCAAAAAGGGCAATTTTTCTGTCTTTGGCAATAAATTCTTTTTTAGAAGAGAATCCTATTATAGCATTAACAACAGCAATAACAAGAACTAAGAGAGCAATATAAGCCCAACCTGAGTGTGCTTTTTGTAAAATCGTGTACATAAAAAATATTTTAATTTAAACAAATATAACAAAATTGGGCATAAAAAAACGGCATTTAACTAAAAGTCAATGCCGCTTTTGATATTTATTTAGATTCTAAATATTAGAAGTTAAAACGAACACTTACGTTCCAAGTTCTTCCATATCCATAATATCCACTGTTATTTACATCAATCCCTTTAACTGTTACACTTGTTGGTGTTGTTGCAACGTTAGTTGTTAATTCAGAAAGGTACACTTCACCAAAAACGTTATTAACATTAAGTCTGAAATCAATTGAATTTAACGCCTTTGTACCAGTCACTAATTTATAAGATAGGCCTGCGTCAACTAAATCGTAATTTGGCAATTCTAAGTTGTTTTTAACAGCACCAACATTAGAATATAATTTAGAGTAATTTCTCCAGTCAGCATCAATTGATAATTTTGGTAAAAATTCATATTTAGCTCCTAACCCCCAACTTGTTTGAGCAGCATCTCCAACTTTTCCACCATCAACATCAATGATATCTTGGCTTATAATATTTCTATCTTCATCTCTAGTTGTAACAACAGAATTTCCAACATACTGATAATCACCAAAAGAAGCAAATCCTGTAATACTTAAACTGCTCATTGGTTTTGCAATAAAATCAAGCTCAATACCACTATGTAATTGCTCTACACCTTCGTTTGTTTTGTATGTCAACACTCCATCTGATGCTTCTGTTGAAGTTGTAGTAACTCTATCTTTCCAAGAAGTTCTGAAAGCATTAATACTTCCTGTAATAAATTTTGAACTATACGTATATCCTAACTCTAAACCTAATATCTTTTCGTTTTTTGTCAATGGATTTACATCATTACCAAAATTCAAATAAATATTATCATGATAGGGTTGTCTTGAATAATACCCTGCATTTCCATAAAAAGAACCTATACTTTCCACTTTATAGCTAAGTCCTCCTTTTACATTATAACCTACATTATTAACTTGTTCTGCCTTTTGATCTGCCGGTAAGTAAGCCCAACGGTCTGTACGATTATGTGTCTGGTTTGATAAAGATCCTTGGAAGAAAGATGAAAAATTATTTTTAGCATATTCTATTTGGGTGAAAACACCTCCATAATTAATCGTTTCATCATAATCCCATGCATACCTATTAGGCACATCAGCATAATTAGTCAAGATAGCATAACGATTATTTGTAAAAGTTTCATAAATTTTATTATTTGGAATGTTTACATTTCCTTTATCTAAATAATAATCAGCACCTAATAAATCGTTAATTTGTCTAAAGTGTAGTCCTTTATAGGTTCTTAAATCAAGACCCGCATTAAAGTCAACATACTCTCCAAATTCAGTTTTAAAGTTACTTACCAACCCATACCATTCGTGATTGTTTACTGAATTACGTAAAGCAAAAGTTGCAGAACCATCTGCACTTGCTTCGTTAGCAGCTATAATTGCATCATAATCAAAATATCCGTCGGAAGTTCTTTTGGTGGAACCTACAGTTCCTAAGCTACCTCCACGACCCCAAGAAGCATATAACACAGTAGATAAACTTGATTTTTCATTTATATCGTAATCCCAGTTTAAATTAGCCACAGGTTTGTGGTAATAATTTCCTATAGCAGATTTATACTCTCCATTTAAAACACCTCCATTATTGTTGTATTTTCTTCCATAAGTTTCATATACACTTAACTTTTTACCATAATTTTGATCGTGCCATTGTGGCGCACCCGTCAAAAGAAAATTAAAGCCATGCTTGTCATTTGCCTTATAACCAATAGAAATAAAGTATGTTTCTCCAGCTCCAGCAGTTCCATCGTTATAACCATCACCTTGCCAATGTGAAAGCATTACACTAGTTCCCCATCCGCTTTTGCTCATTCCTGTGCTATACGCTGCAGTTGTTTTAAAATAATTATCATTTGCAAAACCTGCTGAAACAAATCCTCCTTCTGCTTTATCAGTAGCTTTAGTAATAAAATTTACAGTTCCTCCAACAGATGAAATTGCCAATTTTGAAGATCCTAAACCTCTTTGAATCTGAATAGCATTTGCAATATCAGCCATACCTGACCAGTTAGACCAATACATTTTACCATCTTCCATTCCGTTAATTGGTTGTCCATTTAACAAGAAAGCGGTGTTATCTTGAGCAAAACCACGTACACTAATTCTTGAATCACCATATCCACTACTTTGTCCTGCAACATATACTGATGGTGTATTAACCATAGTTTGAGTGACATCTAAGGTTCCTATTTTGGATTGAATATCAGAAGATGTAATTGTAGAAACTGCTATTGGAGTTTTTCTATCTTTTGCTAAATCAATAAGACCTTTACCCATTACCACAATTTCACTCAATTCATTTGAATTAGAAACCAAAATAATTGTACCTACAGAAGTACTTCCTCCTGAAATAGTAAAATTAACTGTTTGACTTTCAAACCCGATGTACGAAATAATTAATTGCCCAGAGTTTTCATTAGAATCTATGGTAAATTTACCATCATAACCTGTTGAAGCACTAGCAGATGTACCTTTGATAGCAATATTTGCTCCAGGTAATGAACCTTGTCCATCCGTAACAGTTCCTGTAATCTTTCCTTGAGAAAATACAGTCGAAACCATTAAAAATAGTAATCCAGAGAGTAACCAATTTTTCATTGTTTTCATTCTTGTTAGTTTAAATATTTTTGGCAAAATTATAACATTTGAACGAATTAATGTTAATAAAAGTTTAATTAATTACGTATTTGACAACTCTAACATCAAAAAAAAGCATAATCAAATTATATCGTTAATCAATTATTGATATTACTTTTTTTATTATAAAAAAATAAGAATTTAACATCTTTTTTTTCGCCATAAAATCATCCTTAAACAAAGAAAATCAAAAGAACACAAAAAAAGCTCTGATTTAAACAACCAGAGCTTCTCATATTTTCAAAAATTATAAAGATCTATTTATTCACTAAAAAATGATTCAACAAGAACTTTGTAGAACTATCATGTTCTTTAACTTGTTTCGAATTAATCTCATCCAGAATAGAATTAGCCAATTGTTTTCCAAGTTCTACTCCCCATTGATCGAAACTAAAAATATTCCAAATAAACCCTTGAACAAAGATTTTATGTTCGTACATAGCGATTAATGATCCCAAAGATTTTGGCGTTAGTTTTTGAATCAAAATAGTATTGGTTGGTTTATTTCCTGTAAAAACCTTGAAAGGCAATAAAGCTTTTGCTTTTTCTGCACTTAACCCTTGTTTGTCAAATTCTGCTTGCACTTGAGCTTCGGTTTTTCCGTTCATCAAAGCTTCGGTTTGAGCAAAAAAGTTAGACATTAATTTATCATGATGATTATCATCGCCATATAATGGTTTTACAAAACCAATAAAATCAGACGGAATCAATTTAGTTCCTTGGTGAATTAACTGAAAAAATGCATGTTGCGCATTTGTTCCTGGTTCACCCCAAATGATGGTTCCTGTTTCGTAATTAACCGCTTTACCATCACGCCCTACACTTTTACCATTACTCTCCATAGTTCCTTGTTGCAAATAAGGAGCTAATTTTTGTAAATACTGTGTATAAGGAATCAAGGCTTCGCTCTCGGCACCAAAGAAATTATTGTACCAAACACTTAACAATGCCAATACAACGGGTATGTTTTTATCAAAACTGGTAGTTTTGAAATGCTCATCCATTTCATTTGCTCCACTTAGCAAATCATTAAAATTATCAAAACCAACTGCCAAACTTATAGAAAGCCCAACAGCACTCCATAAAGAAAAACGTCCTCCAACCCAGTCCCACATAGGGAACACATTTTCAGGATTGATTCCAAACTCGGTAACTTTCTGGATATTGGTTGAAACAGCCACAAAATGTTTAGCTACATCTTCTTGTTTAGCTGATTGTAAAAACCAAGCTTTGATGGTTTCGGAATTGGTTAATGTTTCTTGAGTGGTAAAAGTTTTAGAAACAATCACAAATAAAGTTGTCTCAGGATTTAACTTTTTGATAATTTCATTCACATGATCGCCATCAACATTAGATGCAAAATGTACGTTCAAATGATTTTTATAGTATTGTAAAGCCTCTACAGCCATTACTGGTCCTAGATCCGAACCTCCAATTCCAATATTTACAACATCTGTAAATTGTTTTCCAGTATAACCTGTTCTTTGTCCAGAAACAACCTCGTTAGTAAATGCTTTAACTTTGTTTTTTACTTCATAGACTTCTGGTATTACATTTACACCATCAACATTGATGACAGCGCTTTCTTTGGCACGCAATGCCGTGTGCAATACTGCTCTATTTTCGGTTTGGTTGATAAGTGCTCCGCCAAAATAATCAGAAATTGCGTTTTGCAAACCTGTTTCGTTTGCCAATTCCAACAACAAATTGATGGTTTCTTGATTGATTCTATTTTTAGAATAATCTAACAAAAAATCATTCCATTTCAAGTGAAATTTTTCTGTTCTAGCAGTATCTGCTTGAAACATTTCTGTCATCGAAGCATTTTGCAACTCTGTATAATGTGCTTGTAGTTTTTTCCAAGCAGAAGTTTCGGTTGGGTTTATTGTGTTTAAAGCCATAGTAATCCTCATTATTTTTATGTTGCGCAAATTTACTGAATAAAGTTCGATTGGACTAAATTCAGACAATTATATAACAATATAATCATAAAATAACCGAATTAATTTGAGCTAAAAAGACAGTTCAATGCGATTTACAAATTCGAAACACTGTCCAATTCAAACTTCAAAGGTTCTATTTGTTTTAAAAACCGTGCTTTGTTTTTTGGGTTCATTGGTTCACCATTTGGCAATTTTAAACGAAGGGCATCAACCTGAACTCCGTTTTTCCAAAAACGATAACAAACGTGAGGGCCTGTTGCAAGTCCAGTACTACCAACTAAACCAATGGTTTGACCTTGATTGACATGCTGACCACGTCGAACCAATATTCGAGACATGTGCAAGTATTGTGTAGAATAAGTTTTGTTGTGTTTTACTTTTACAAAGTTTCCGTTTCCAGCCGTATATCCTGTTTGTTCTACGGTTCCCGCTGCTGTTGTAGAAATAGGTGTTCCGCGAGGTGCCGCATAATCAGTTCCTTTATGTGCTTTCCAGATTTGTTGTACAGGATGAAAACGATTAGAACTAAAACGAGAAGTTATTCGGCTGAATTTAATTGGACTTTTTAAGAAGAAGTTTTTTAACGACTTCCCTTCTTCATCATAATAAGAGATGTTTCCAGATCCAGGTACTTGTTCAAAAGGGAAGGCATAAATAATTTTTCCTTTGTATTCAAAAAAAGCAGCCTGAATACTATCGACTCCATCATAAATAGAATCATTGATAAATCTTTCGGTAAAAATCAAACCAAATCGGTCTCCTTTTTTGACCTTAAAGAAATCTATAGACCAAGCAAATATCTTAGAAATTCTAGTAGCTAATCCAGCATCAATTTGGGCATTATCTAATGTTTCAGACAAGGACCCTTTGAGTACGCCACCAATACTTTTTCGTTTTAATGTTAAGGGTTTTGTTTTTTTATGAGCCTTTGCAACAGAATCCGTTAAATCTACAACATAATAATTAAGAGCATCTGGCTGATAAATAAAATAATTTAAATTGTTGGTTTTATTTTTAGACCGAAGAAGTGTATAAGGCTTTTTTACTCGAATAGTACGAACATTAAAAGTATCTTTTATTTGCTGTACGATATCATAAACTCTTTTGTCCCCAATATTTTGATCTTGCAAAATACTCCCAAAAGTATCGCCTGATTTTACAGAATCCTGAACAACATTAAAATCAGAAAATTTAAACCCAAAATCTACTTTTTTAGTCTTGGGAATTACAATATTTTCAACGACCTCTTTTTCTTTTTCACAAGAAACCAAGGAAAAAAGTACAGCTACAATTACAAATATCTTCTTCAAATTATTTCTTTGTTTTTTTTTTAATTTTCTACTCCCCAAATAGCCAATTCTTGCTCACTCCATAACTCAGGAAAAAAGATTCTTCGTTGGTATTTAGGATGCATGTATTTTTTCCAATCACTTCCACCAGTTGCTTCGCCACTACCTTTACCATTATCAATATATTTTCTAGCAGCATTTAGATGTCCCATTACCCAAGTAACATTTACAGTATAATCATAATGCCGCATTGCCTCAATCAATTCAAGATTTTCTCGATCTGATTCTGGTAATTGTTTGAATTTTTGCCAAAGATTTATTGTATTATACTCTTTCATCTGAGCAATAAATAAGTCTTTGTATTTTTTCTCGAATTCTAACAACAAATACGATTTCTCACCTGTTTTATGATCCTTTCCAGCTGCTTGCCAATACATATGATCTAACGCATGTTCGTAAGGTGTATTCCTATCAATAGTTGCTCTAAATCGATAATCGATAAGATTAATCAAATCGGTAGAAGCAATCTCAATCATTCTATATTGCGCACTTTGAAAACCACTAGCTGGAGTAAGGGTATTTCGAAACTTCATGTATTGTTCTACTTCCATTCCGTCACCCATTATATCAAATGAAGTGGTCAGCATATCAAAGTAACGACTTATTCTCATTAGCCTTTCGGTAAAAAAAACAGTTGTTAGTTTTTCGGCGTATGAGATTTGGTGCATTTCCCAAAGTATCATTTTAAAGAGCAATTCATTGACTTGATGATACATTATAAAAACCATTTCATCTGGCAATGTTGTTCGCTGAATTTGCAAACTCAACAATGCATCAGTTTGCACATAATCCCAATAATTAATCGGTTTTGCCCAAAGTAAACCTTCAAGATGTGTATCTGTTTTTTGATTAATTTGTTGGAATTTTTGATCAATTTCATCCAAAATTGATGCTGTGGTATCATTTATTGTCATTTTGCTTTTAATTTAAAAGGATTATTCAATCCTCTGTATTCTTCCAAATCAGCTTTGAGAGACCCTACCATTAAGGTTGCTTTGATTCGGATTGGTATTTTATTGTAGTCGTCTGAAATCCAGACCGTTAAACTTTCTTGTTCCTTAAATATCCGACCAGACTGTACTAATGGCTTAAAAACCATAGTAGATACAACTCCAAATTTAGTTTTAATATCTTCTCTACCTATGAATTTTAACTTAAATTTTGTAATCTCATTGTCAAAAAACATATCAATACTCACAGAATCTCCTTCTTTTATTTTGTTGATATTAGGATAATTTCGCAAGTAATAGAACGAAGATAAAATATCTTGAGCATTATCTGGAAAATCGAAAGCTTTTTCTGTTTTGCGTTTATAATCTTTGACTAAGATTCTATTGGTTCTTTGGTTAAAGAACCCTTCTTGGTTTTTGGTATAACCTCCTTCATTTATTTTTCGGACAAATTGATAAGGGTTCCTGGTTTCTTTATCGATATAACTTTCGTAAAGATCCTCTACTTCAAAAAAGAATTTGGTAAGACCTGTAGAAACTCCCCTACCTACTACATGGTAAACTGGCAAATTGTTGAAAGTAGCATTTTTGACTTCGATGGTTGCATAACCGGCATTTATAACTCCATAATGCACTCTGAATTTTAGATATTCACCAACATCGAAAGCTTCTTTATTTTGCGTATCGAAACCTAAGCTGAAAACAACTATCACTAAAATTATAATTTTTTTCATAGAATCCGAGCATTATAAATTATCTCAAATTTATTAAAACAAAAAAACCCAGTCAAATTAATGACTGAGTTTTTATGCTATTAACTAACCAAAAAACTATAAATTATGAAAATTTATATGAAACCTAGAAGGAAACCACCCCTTCTTGATTTACGAGTACAAAGGTATTGTATAAATCAAGATATTTTCATCAAAAAATCAAGTTTAACACAACTTTTGCATCTTTAAGGCTTTGTTAACTATTATTTTTTTTGATAATGCAAAAAAAACAAAAAATTATAAAGTACCTCGCAATTCTTGTTCGCGTTCTATAGACTCAAATAAGGCTTTGAAATTGCCCGCTCCAAACCCTTTTGCTCCCATTCTCTGAATTATTTCAAAAAACAAGGTTGGTCGATCTTGAACTGGTTTGGTAAAAATTTGCAATAAATACCCATCCTCATCTGCATCTATCATAATTGCCAATTTTTCTATTTCGTTTAAATCTTCTTTCATCATGTTCATGTGCACTCCAAGTCTTTCAGGAACCGCTTCGTAATAGGTGTGTGGTGGCGGAGACAAAAACTCTACCCCTCTTGCTTTTAGTTGCGAAACAGTTTGAATGATATCGTCTGTTGCAATTGCAATGTGCTGAATTCCGGGTCCGCCGTAAAAATCTAGATATTCTTCGATTTGTGATTTTTTCTTTCCTTCGGCAGGTTCGTTGATTGGAAATTTAATTCTACCATTTCCATTGGACATTACTTTACTCATCAAGGCAGAATATTCAGTATTGATTTGCTTGTCATCAAATGATAAGAAATTTACAAACCCCATCACTTCTTCGTAAAATTTGACCCAAGTGTTCATTTCGTTCCACCCTACATTTCCAACCATGTGATCAATATACTTTAAACCTGTAGGCTCAGGATTATAATCCGATTTCCATTCTTGGTACCCTGGTAAGAATACTCCTTTGTAGTTTTTTCTTTCAACAAAAATATGAACTGTTTCGCCGTAGGTATAAATTCCAGAACGCACCACTTCTCCAAACTCATCTTGCTCTACAGTGGGCTCCATAAAAGATCGAGCTCCTCGTTTCATTGTTTCTTCATATGCGCTACGAGCATCTTCTACCCAAAGTGCCGCCACTTTTACCCCATCACCATGTTTTTTTAAATGATCGTGAATGAGAGAATCTTGTATTAAAGGTGTGGTCAAAACAATTCTGATTTTATCCTGTTTTAATACGTAAGATGCCTTGTCTTTGACACCTGTTTCTAATCCGGCATAGGCTAATGATTGAAAACCAAAAGCGGTTTTATAATAATGTGCCGATTGTTTAGCATTTCCTACATAGAATTCGACATAGTCTGTTCCTAACAACGGAAGAAAGTCTTGTGCTCCTTCGAAGATTTTTTCTAATCCGTATTCTACTGATTTTATTTCTTTTGACATGATATTTGATTTATTTGATCGATGCATCATTTTGTTGAATTTATCGAAATGTTATTGATAACTCTAAAGCCCTAGCCCTGATGGAAGTGGCATCCTGTGGTCCTGGTGTTCAGGACCACAGATATAACGGACAGCAGGAAATAGCTTCTAAAGAATATTGTAATTGAAAATTTATTTGATATTATCCGTGATCTATTCCACCCAAGATTTATAATACTGCCCATCATCTATACCCATAGCCTCTTGGGTCACCATAAGGGGATGAAAAGTATCGACCATAACAGCTAGTTCCTGTGTAACTTTTTGACCAATGCTTCGCTCCATAGCACCAGGAGCTGGGCCATGCGGAATCCCTTTTGGGTGTAAGGTTATATGACCTTGTTCTATATTATTACGACTCATAAAATCGCCATCTACATAATACAAGACTTCGTCGCTATCTATATTACTGTGATTATAAGGTGCTGGAATTGATTTTGGATGGTAATCATAAAGTCTTGGCACAAAGGAGCAAACAACGAAAGTTGCTGTCTCAAAAGTTTGATGTACTGGTGGCGGCTGATGTATGCGACCTGTTATAGGTTCGAAATTATGAATCGAAAATCCGTAAGGAAAATTATAGCCATCCCAACCCACAACATCAAAAGGATGTGAAGCATAAACTACTTCGTGAATCATCCCTTCTTTTTTTATTTTGATGCAAAATTCTCCTTTTTGATCATAGGTTTCTAATTCGTTTGGCAAAATAAAATCACGCTCACAAAATGGAGAATGTTCCAAATGTTGACCTGATGCATTCTTATATCTTTTTGGAGTATAAAATGGCGCAAAGGATTCTACATAAAACAGACGATTATCCTGAGTATCAAATTCGATTTGGTAAATAATTCCTCGTGGAATAATTAAATAATCTCCATTCTCAAATGGGATATTGCCTAGCATAGTTCGAAGTTTGCCTTTGCCTTTATGAATAAAAATCATTTCATCGGCATCGGCATTTTTATAGAAATATGTTGTTAATGATTTTCTTGGTGCTGCCAATCCTATTGTGCAATCTCTGTTGACCAGCATCGGTTTGCGACTTTCTAGAAAATCATCTACGGGTTTCAATTCAAAACCTTTTAGCAATAATGACTTTATATTTTTTTCTATTGCAATTTTAGGCTCAACAGAATAGGATTTAACAATTTCCTTAACCTGTGTAGGTCTATGAATATGATACGACAAAGAGGAATTACCATGAAATCCCTCGGTCCCAAAAAGTTGTTCGTAATAGAATCCGCCGTTTGGATTTTCGAATTGGGTGTGCCTTTTTTGAGGAATATTCCCTAGCTTATGATATATTGGCATGAGTTTTCGAATTAAAAAATTAAACAGTGGTAAATTATCTAATTTAGAAAATGAGGTAATTTGATTTATTTCAAATTAAATCTATGTGTCTTTATCGAATGAATTCGGAGTTGGAATTCAATCTACATACTTAGTTTTCTAATACAATAATTCTCCAAAAAAATTATTTAATTAGAAAATCTATTCTGGATTCCTTTTAATCAAGAATTGAAGATACTCTAATAAACCTATCCAATTTGTTTTCATAATTACAAATGTCGTAATTTTTTTTAATAAAAAATACAAACTAAAAAACAAATCCGACAGAAAACCAAAGAAAAGATTCATTGGTTTCGGGTGACCAAGAATATTTTGCTTCGACGGGACCTATAATAGTTTCCAGTCCATATCCGAATGCATAACCTGAATATTTAGGCATAGCAATCCAGTCTAACGAATCGTAAAGATTGTCATTTAAATTGGCATAGTTAGCCGAAAAATTAAGGTGATTTTTTTTGAAAATTTCATAATCAAAAGTAAGGGTCGTTTCCAAATAACTATTCCCAGAAATACTTAAAAAATCGTATCCATAAAAATATTTAAAGTTATTGGTGTTGTCATACCCATATCCTCCTAATATAAAATCAAAATAAGGCAAACTTTTGTCTCCTATGGTTATTCCGGCTTCGGCTTGTAATTTTAGAGTTGCCTTAGGGAATATTGTTTTAGCAATTCCCGCTTCACTTTTTAGAATAGAAAACGGTTTAAAATTCTCATCTTTTACCGAAGAAAGCATGTAGAATTGTGGATTACCGGAAAAATACCATCCTTTTTTGGGAAAGTATTTATTATCATAAGAATCGTATTTTATATACCCAAAAAGACTAAAAAAATTACTCTTTGTTATATTGGGTGCTGACTCAAGTGTTTCCGAACTTATATCAATATATTCAAACTCAGCCCCCACTCCGATAAGGAATTTTTGAGCAAAAATAGACTGTATATACACTTGGTTTGATAAATTTAAATAATCAATATTTATAGAATTTGAGGCCGTACTGTTATAGGTAATTACACTAACAGGAACATTTTTATTGAATTGCATCAACTCGGATTTGAAGCCATAACTCAACTGAAAACCATTATCGATATAATAATTAAAATAATATCTTAAATTATCTCCCAAAGCCAAATCGGCTGATAAAAAATCATTTTTGAAAAACGTTTTCTTGTTGGTAACATTTGCCAAAACAGCACTTTTATACAAACCGTCATAATGCAAGGCAAATTTTAATTGTGTTCGAATTGGACTTTCGGTCAAGGTAAGTACCAAATCATCATAATCGCCATTCTTATCGAAATAATAACTTACATTACTAAAGTTTTGAGTTGCATTTAGGTTATTGACTCCTGTTTCGATGTCCTTAAAACTGATTTTTGATTTGGGTTTAAAATTAAGTTTACCAATGATATAATCTCTAGAATAATTTTTAAGATCATTAATTTTTATATTCACAATTGTCAAACTATCCGATTCAACTTTTAGTTTTGGTTTGTGATACAGATTGTTTTTATCAACCAAAATATCGATTTTTTCATAAACTGAAAAAGCAGCATCTTCTCCTTTCTTGATAATTTCGGTTGCTTTATCAAAAGAAACGACTCCGTAATCTTTCACATCTGGTTTTATGTAAATTTCGGTCAAATTTGCATTGGTCTTCATCCTTTCGACCATATTCAAATTGGTAATTTGAAAAAAGATCTTAGAAGCACTCCTAAGTTCGTCTTTACTCAATAATCCGGACTGAACATCTACTCCAATTATGATATCGGCACCCATTTTTCGCACTTCGTCTATAGGATAATTATTGAGTACCCCTCCGTCTATAATCAAGTCATCATTGATAATTACGGGAGCAAAAATAGAGGGTAATGAAGAACTTGCCGTTATGGCTTGTGCCAAATAACCTTTGTCAAAAACTACTTGTTCCCCCAAAGCAATATTGGTTCCTACACACAAAAAAGGGGTTTCTAATTGATTAAAATCACGAATATGGCGTACTGGCAAGGTCAATCGGCTCAATAGATTAAAGTTATACATCCCTTTAGACAGAGCCTCTGGTGTACCAATACTAAACTTATTAAAAGGAAGTATCAAAGCATACAACTCATCGTTTCGCTTTTCATAAAAATTCTTAGAAGACCTCGGAATATAGTCGTTGATGACATTACTAAAATTCGTAATTCCAATAATAGAATCTATTTGTTTAGCATTATAACCCATCGCGTAAAGCCCTCCTACAACGGCTCCCATGCTAGTCCCGCCAATGTAATCTATTTTTATCCCTGCGTCTTCCAACACATTCAAAACACCAATATGTGCAAAACCTTTGGCTCCACCACCGCTTAGGACTAACCCAATTTTGGGTTTTTTAGGAGTATCCTGAGAAAATGAATTCAGACAAGTTAGAAACGAAAGAATAAAAAACAGTATTCTATACATAAAGGGCAAATTACTATATAGTTTTATTTTACAGTTGTTGTAAAAAAGATCATTTTTGAGTTTTGTAAAAGTCGGTAATTTTTTTGGCTTTTGATAGTCCTATTACGTCTGAAATTTCTTTTTCGGTCGCTATTTTCAATCTTTTAACACTTTTAAAGTGCTGAATTAAAGTTATCATTGTCTTTTCACCAATTCCTGGAATACTTTCTATTGAAGAATTAAGTGCTGCTTTGCTTCTTTTATCTCGGTGAAACGTTATTCCAAAACGATGTGCTTCATTTCGCAATTGCTGAATAACTTTTAATGTTTCTGATTTTTTATCCAAATACAATGGTATAGAATCTCCTGGATAAAACAACTCTTCTAATCGTTTGGCAATTCCGATAATGGCAATTTTACCACGAAGACCTAATGCGTCGATACTTTTTAAGGCTGATGACAATTGTCCTTTACCCCCATCTATAATAATCAAATTAGGTAATGACTCCTTTTCATCTAAGAGTCTTTTGTAACGGCGGTACACAATTTCTTCCATCGAAGCAAAATCATTAGGGCCTTCGACGGTTTTTACATTAAAATGTCGATACTCTTTTTTACTAGGTTTACCATCTTTAAAAACCACACAGGCTGCTACTGGATTAGTTCCCTGAATATTCGAGTTATCAAAACATTCAATATGTCTTGGCTCAACAGGTAATCGCAAATCACTTTTCATTTGAGCCATTATCCTATTGGTATGACGATCGGGATCTACAATTTGCAATTGTTTGAGTTGTTCTATTCTATAAAACTTGGCATTTCGAATGGATAAATCCAAAATTTGTTTTTTGTCACCCAGCTGCGGTACTGTAACTTTTATTTTTTCTCCTAAATCCAAATCAAAAGGAACAATTACTTCTTTAGACAATAATTGAAAACGCGCTCGCAATTCTATAATGGCTAATTCTAATAATTCTTCGTCTGTTTCTTCTAGTTTTTTCTTGATTTCCATGGTGTGAGAACGGATAATTGAGCCATGCGAAATTTGTAAAAAATTGACATAAGCTGAACTTTCATCCGAAACGATGGAAAAGACGTCAATATTGGTAATCTTAGGATTTATAATAGTAGAACGAGATTGATAATTCTCTAAAATTTCAATCTTTTCTTTTATTTTCTGAGCTTCTTCAAACTTCATTTCTTGAGCAAAATCTATCATCAAGCGTTTAAAATCTTTCATGCTTTCTTTGAAATTCCCTTTTAAGATTTCACGTATAGCGTCAACTTGTGATTGATACTGCTCTAATGTTTCCAATCCTTCACAAGGCCCTTTACAGTTCCCGATATGATATTCTAAACAGACTTTAAATTTTCCGCTATCAATATTACTTTGGCTCAAGTCATAGTTACAAGTTCGCAGCGGATACAACTCTTTTATCAGATCTAAAATAGTATGAACGGTCTTAAAATTAGTGTAAGGGCCAAAATATTCGGATCCGTCTTTGACCATCCTACGTGTTGCAAAAATTCGCGAAAAAGGTTCTTTTTTGATGCACAACCAAGGATAACTCTTATCATCCCGCAATAATACATTATATCTTGGCTGTAAAGTTTTTATCAGATTGTTTTCTAGCAAAAGAGCATCAGTTTCTGTAGGAACCACAATGTGTTTTATGGTTACTATTTTTTTGACCAACACATTTGTTTTGGCCGTATCGTGAACTTTGTTGAAATACGAAGAGACTCTTTTTTTTAGGTTCTTGGCTTTTCCTACATACAAAATCTTCCCTTCTTTATCATAATATTGATACACACCAGGGCCATCAGGAAGCGTTTGAATTTGTAGTTCTAGAGTTGGACTTTTCATATCGCAAAGTTATTAAATTCAGAAGACTATTGTTGAAGAAGTGAAACAGATCGAAGTTTCATCTGATAAAAAAATCCCACACTTTGTAGAGTGCAGGACTTTAATGATTCGAACTCAAAATATTATTTTGTTTCTGTAACCGTATTTAAGTGAACATCCATTTGAGGAAACGGAATATTCAAGTTATAGTCACTAAACTTGCTATACACTTTTTCATTCATATCAAAGAAGACATTCCAATAATCATCTCCATCAACCCAAACCCTAACCACAAAATTCACTGAACTTTCTCCTAGTTCTGAAAGCCCCATAAAAACAGGAGGATCTTTCAATATTCGTTCATCTTCACTGATAAACGTATTAATTGCTCTTTTAAAATCGCCTACATTATCGCCATAAGCAATACCAAATGTCCAATCTACTCTTCGTAAATTCTCGGCTGAATAATTAATAATGGCTCCTGAAGACAATGCTCCATTTGGAATTATAACCAACTTTTTATCTGGTGTGTTTAATAATGTTGAAAAAATACTAATCTCTTTTACGGTTCCAGTAAAATTTTGCGCTTCGATAAAATCACCTATTTTAAAAGGTTTAAGAATTAAAATAACCACTCCTCCAGCAAAATTTTGCAATGTCCCAGACAATGCCATCCCAACAGCCAAACCAGCCGCACCAATGATAGCTACAAAAGAGGTCATCTCAACACCAATCATTCCCATTACCGTAATCGCTACCAAAGCTTTTAAGATAATATTAATCAGGCTCCTTAAAAAAGGTACAAGCGATTGATCTATATTAGACCTTTCTAATGACTTCCCAACCCCTTTTGTAATTATTTTAGTTAACCATAATCCGATAACTAATACAATCAAACCTCCTAATAATTTTGGAGCATACTCTATCCCAAAATTTATGGTTCTCTCGACATAATTGTTTACTAGTATAACTTCTTCTTTCATCTTATTTGTATTTGGTTTTACACTTTTTCTACAAAATTTTGATTCTAAAATCTCTATTTTCTCAAATTTACAAATAACATTAAGGAAACCCAAATGAATCTTTAAATACAAAACAAATAATTTCTATATTTAGCCATTATTTTGTAACATGAAGGACACGAAACCATTAGTGATTTTTGGCGAAATTATTTTGCCTGGTGAAAGTAAAACTATTCAATTAGAAATTGCTCGACTACATACCACAACTAAATTGACTATCCCGATTATTGTAAAAAGATCCAAAATAGAAGGCCCAGTTGTTCTTTTTTCGGGAGGGATTCATGGTGATGAAATTACAGGTGTCGAAATTGTACGGCAAATTGTTTCCAAAAAAATTAATAAACCCAAAAGAGGCACTATTATTTGTATGCCGATTATAAATATCTACGGGTTCATAAACCGTTCGCGAGACTTTCCGGACGGAAGAGATTTAAACAGGGTATTTCCGGGTAGTAAAAAAGGTTCATTAGCCAGTCAATTTGCCTACCATATCATTACCGATTTGATGCCTCTTGTAGATTATGCAGTCGATTTTCATGCTGGTGGGGCTAGTAGATTTAATGCTCCACAAATTAGACTTACACCCAATAAGCCCGAAATAAAGATTCTTGCCGATGCCTTCAGTGCCCCATTTACTTTATATTCCAAAAATATTTCAGGTTCGTTTAGAAGTGCAAGCGAAAAAATAAACGTAAAAATGCTACTTTTTGAAGGCGGAAAATCATTAGACATAAACAACTCAGTAACTCAAGAAGGTCTTGATGGAACAAAACGCTTTTTAAGACATTTGGATATGCTAGACCCAAAACAATTTGCTCCTCCTCCAAAAAAAAACACTATTTATATTGAAAAATCGGGTTGGCTACGAGCTAAATGTTCTGGATTACTAATAGACAACAATTTAGTCGGAGAGTTTGTAAAAAAAGGAACCGTACTCGGATTGATAACCGATCCTTTTGGTAAATTTGAACGTAAAATAAAAGCACCAAATGATGCTTATGTTCTAAATGCCAATCATTCTCCGATTATTTATCAAGGAGACGCTATCTATCATCTTTCGCATACTGGTGAGGGTGAACCAGAAGAAGAATAAAATGCAATTGACCAACAATTGAGTATTTTTGCAACAGATTTAAAAAATCATTTATGTTGAAAAAAGAATTCCGAAAAAAATACAAAGCCTTACGAAAAGAACTTTCTGAAATTGATATCGAAGAAAAAAGTCTAGCAATTACAAATGCACTTTTACCCTTACCCATTTGGGACAAATCCTACTTCCATATTTTTTTACCGATTAGAGAACAAAAAGAAGTAGATACTGAATTTATTCTCCATTTATTATTTGGAAAAGATAAAGAGATTGTAATCTCTAAAAGTGATTTTGAATCCCGAAAAATGACTCATTATCTGCTAACCGATAATACTAAAATTAAAAAAAACGAGTACAATATTCCAGAACCAATAGATGGTATTGAGGTTCCTGCTACCAAAATTGATGTGGTTTTTGTTCCATTATTAGCTTTTGACACAAAAGGAAATCGAGTGGGTTACGGCAAAGGGTTTTACGATAAATTCTTGAGCAAATGCAAACCCGAAACCATTAAAATCGGACTATCTTTTTTTGAGGCAGAAGTCCTCATTTCGGATATTTTTGAAAATGATATCCAATTGGATTATTGTATCACACCTGATAAAGTTTATGAATTTTAATTGAGAACAATTATTTTTGCCATCCCAATTATACTTAAACTATGAAAAAAATTAAACTCTTAAAAATTGGAATGCTTACATTGGCTATTTTAGTTTCCTTTTCAGTATCCAGTTGTGTAGTGCATTCAAGCAACCATCATCATAAAACAAAAAATATCCCTCCTGGTCATGCTAAAAAAATCAGTGGAGACAAAAGTGCCAAAAAACATGCTCGAGGTCACAAGAAATAAAAAACAAAGACCTATTTCATTGATTGAAATAGGTCTTTGTTTTATTTTAAAAATACGCACTCTTAAGGATTTGGATGAAATGCTTTTTTATTAAAAACAATCAGGATTCCAACACCAGTCGAGATGGCAACATCCGCAACATTGAAAATGGCATTAAAGAACGTAAAATCACGACCTCCTATAAGAGGAACCCATTCGGGCATTGGATAATCTTTTATAAAAGGAAAATAAAACATATCAACCACCTGACCATTAAGCCAAGTTCCATAAGGTGTATCCGTAAAAATCGTAGCCACTTGTTGATGACTGTGATCAAAAATTACTCCGTAAAAAACTGAATCAATAATATTCCCTAAAGCACCTGCAAATATCAATGCTATAGCAACAATCAAATAATTAGAGCTTTTCTTTCTTTCAACAGCATCCCATAACCAGTAAGCAATTCCTGTTACTGCAAAAAGACGAAAAATGGTCAGGATAAGTTTACCATAAGCTCCTGGAATTTTTGTCCCCCATGCCATGCCTTCATTTTCGATAAAATGAATTTGAAACCAATCAAAAACATGGACTTCTTCTCCTAAAATAAAATTTGTTTTGATGTATATTTTAGAGATCTGATCGACCAATAAAACAAGAGCAATAAGACAATAAGCTTTAAGTAACGACATCTATAAAAAAATTTAAAGGCGTAAAAATAATAAATTAAGAAAAAAAAACGCTCCTAAAGGAGCGTTAATTCTTGTGCTATAAAGACTTTTATCTTTGTAAATTTTTGGCCTCAATACTCATTGTGGCATGAGGTACAATTTTTAATCTTTCTTTCCCAATTAACTTTCCTGTGATTCTACAAACCCCATACGTTTTGTTTTCAACACGGAATAATGCACTCTTTAAATCTCGTATAAACTTTTCTTGACGAATTGCAAGCTGTGAGTTAGCTTCTTTAGACATAATTTCGCTACCTTCTTCAAATGCTTTAAACGTTGGTGAAGTATCATCCGTACCGTTGTTAAGGTCATTCATGTAGGCGCTCTTAATTAAATCCAAATCGGCTTGAGCCTTTACGATTTTATTTTGAATGATTTCCTTAAACTCTGCTAAATCAGCGTCAGAGTATCTTGCAACTTCATCTACCATAATACTAATTTTTTGTAATTATTATTCTTGTTGTTATCTCATCAAAGTCAATTTCCGTGCCATTTTCTATACTCTCTTCAAAAACAAGCACTTCTGTCAGTGTTTCTGATTTTATATAGTCTTTGTTGGCATTTACTGCTGCTTCCAAAGTATCATTTTTTTGTAAATGAACTTTAATCTTATCCGTCACTTCAAATCCAGCGTCTTTACGAATATTCTGAATTCTATTCACCAATTCTCTTGCAATCCCTTCTTGTTTTAATTCTGGCGAAACTGTAATATCCAAAGCAACCGTGATTCCGTTTGAATTGGCAACCAACCAACCCTCAATATCTTGCGATGTAATTTCTACATCTTCTAGTGATAAAATTACACTATTTCCTGCAATAACAATACTTAACGTACCTTCTTTATCAAATTGTGAGATTTGCTCGCTAGTTAGATTTTGTATCTCTTTGGAAATCAATCCCATATCTTTTCCGAAGCGTGGCCCCAAAGCTTTAAAATTTGGTTTTATTTGTTTCACCAAAATACCAGACGCATCATCTAAAAGTACGATTTCTTTTACATTGACTTCGGCTTTAATAAGATCTGAAACAGCCTCAATTTCTAACCTCTGATTCTCGTCAAGTACTGGAATCATTACCTTTTGCAAAGGTTGACGCACCTTAATCATTTCCTTTTTACGCAATGATAAAACTAGAGATGAAATAGTCTGTGCTTTCTGCATTTTGGACTCTAGCATTTTATTAACATACTTTTCAACTGAAACAGGGAATTGAGCGAGATGAACAGACTCAAAATTCTCAGTTGCAGTAGCTTTGATAAGATCTCTATAAAGTGCATCCATATAGAAAGGAGCAATAGGTGCACTTAATTTAGTAATGCTTAATAAACAAGTATAAAGTGTTTGATATGCTGCGATTTTATCATGTGCATACTCGCCTTTCCAAAAACGACGACGACACAAACGCACGTACCAGTTACTTAGATTTTCCTGAACAAACTCAGAGATAGCACGTGCTGCTTTTGTAGGCTCGTAATCATCATAATAACTATCAACTTGAGCAATTAAAGTATTCAATTCTGAGATAATCCATTGATCGATTTCAGGTCTTTCATTTACTGGAATTTCGGTTTCAGCATATTTAAAACCATCGATATTAGCATATAAACTAAAGAATGAATAGGTGTTGTATAGCGTTCCGAAAAACTTACGACGCACCTCAGCAATTCCCTCGATATCAAATTTCAAGTTATCCCAAGGATTTGCGTTTGAAATCATGTACCAACGTGTAGCATCTGGTCCGTATTCGCTTAATGTTTCAAAAGGATCTACGGCATTACCTAAACGTTTAGACATTTTTTGTCCGTTTTTATCTAAAACCAATCCGTTTGAAACTACATTTTTGTATGCTATTTTATCAAAAACCAAAGTTCCTATAGCATGTAAGGTATAAAACCAACCACGGGTTTGATCGACTCCTTCTGCAATAAAATTGGCTGGGAAATCTTTGTTTTCATCAATTTTCTCTTGGTTTTCAAAAGGGTAATGCCATTGTGCATAAGGCATTGCTCCAGAATCGAACCAAACATCAATCAAATCACTTTCGCGCTTCATTGGTTTTCCAGAAGCCGAAACCAAAATAATTTCATCTACTACATTTTTATGTAAATCGACTAAATCATAATTAGATTCAGACATGTTTCCAATTTCAAAACCTTTAAATGGGTTCTCTTTTTGAATTCCAGCTGCGATAGATTTTTCGATTTCGTTGTACAACTCTTCGACCGAACCAACCAAGATTTCTTCCTGCTTGTCTTCGGATCTCCAAATTGGCAACGGAATCCCCCAATAACGAGAACGAGATAAGTTCCAGTCATTGGCATTTTTTAACCAATTCCCGAAACGCCCTTCACCGGTTGCTTTTGGCTTCCAGTTGATGGTTTCGTTCAAATCGAACATTCTGTCTTTAATCTCAGTCACTTTAATAAACCAAGAATCTAACGGATAGTACAAAATTGGTTTGTCAGTTCTCCAACAATGTGGGTAACTGTGCACATATTTTTCAACCTTAAAGGCTTTGTTTTCTTCTTTTAAACGAATAGCAATTTCTACATCTACAGAACGCTCTGGAGCTTCACCTTCGTTGTAATATTCGTTTTTAACATATTTACCACCAAATTCACCCATGTGTGAAGTGAATTTTCCTTGCAAATCTACCAACGGTACTGGAATACCATTTTCGTCTAAGACCAACATTGGCGGTACTTCGGGAGTAGCTTCTTTGGCTACTTTGGCATCATCAGCACCAAAAGTAGGGGCAGTATGCACAATTCCGGTACCATCTTCGGTAGTTACGAAATCGCCCGAAATTACTCTAAATGCATTTTCAGGATTTTGATATGGTAAGGTGTATGGTAATAATTGTTCGTAACGGATTCCTACTAAATCCGCACCTTTTGCTTCGATAACTATTTGGTACGGTATTTTTTTATCTCCAGCTTTGAAATTTTCAAAATCAGTTACTTCTTCTGAAGCGAAATATCCTTTACCAAATTGTTTCCCAACTAAATTTTTAGCCAAAATCACATTGATTGGCTCAAAAGTGTATTGGTTGAACGTTTTGACCAACACATAATCGATTTTTGGTCCAACTGTTAATGCTGTATTACTTGGCAATGTCCAAGGTGTTGTTGTCCATGCCAAAATATGAACATCTCCAAAACCTTGTAAAAAGCTTGGCAATGAATCATTTATTGCTTTAAACTGAGCCACAATCGTAGTATCAGTAACATCACGATATGACCCAGGCTGATTTACTTCATGCGAAGACAATCCTGTTCCCGCCTTTGGAGAATACGGTTGAATAGTGTAGCCTTTGTACATCAAATCCTTGTTGTAGATTTGTTTCAACAACCACCATACCGATTCCATGTATTTGGATTTGTAGGTGATGTATGGATCTTCCATATCTACCCAATACCCCATTTTTTCGGTCAAATCATTCCATACATCCGTATAACGCATTACGGTTTTTTTGCACGCTTCGTTATATTCCTGCACGGTAATGTTTACACCAATATCTTCTTTGGTGATACCCAATTCTTTCTCAGTACCTAATTCTACTGGTAAACCATGAGTGTCCCAACCTGCTTTACGCTTTACTTGAAACCCTTTTTGGGTTTTGTATCGACAAAAAATATCTTTTATAGCACGTGCCATCACGTGATGAATTCCCGGAAGTCCATTTGCCGAAGGCGGACCCTCAAAAAACACGAATGGCTCGTTACCTTCACGTGTGGTTACACTTTTTTCAAATATGTTTTCTTTTTTCCAAAAATCAAGAACTTCTGACGCTACTGTTGGCAAGTCAAGTCCTTTGTATTCAGTAAATTTTGTACTCATTTTATCCTATTCTTAATCGAGGTGCAAAAGTAATCATTTTTAAAATATAAAAAACCAAGAACATTAAGTAAATGTTACTATTCAATCTCTTTCGTTACAAAACCCTTAAATCTGGTTTTAAGAAAAGATTAAACTTACCTTAAACAACTATTACAAAGTAAATTATAATCAAAAAAACAGGTATTTATACGTGTACATTTTTTTTAATATAATCGTAAGTTTGATACCCCAAATTTACATGTTGGCCAATTCTAACGGAATAAATCCAACGAAATACTTAATATGATAGATTTCAAAAAAGTAATTGTATAAACAATAATTTTTTGAAACATTTTCTAGTCGCTATAGCAAATCTATTTGTGAATAGTCAATTTGAACACTAAAAATTATTGAAAATTAATTGTCTAAACCATAATTAAAATCAATAAAAAATGTTGTTTGAAGTTATACAAATAATTGCCGATCAAGTAAATTCGTATCTAGAAGAAAGCGGTTTGACAAAATCTGTCATACCCGAAAACATTGCTTTTATTGAATCACAGGTAGAAGATCCTCAATCTCTTACTAACAATGTGTATATAACTTTATTGAACATTCAAGAAGAAAACACTCTTAAAAACTTTCCTAACAAATCCATTGAAGACTCTAAAGTTGTTTACAAAAACCATATTCTAAACCTCAACCTTTATATTCTTTTTGCGGCAAATAGAGATACCTATCTAAAGTCTCTAAAAGACATTTCAAAAATTATAGAATTTTTTCAAGGAAAGAAGCTCTTCACTCAGTCCAATACCATATTTGATCGTAATAAGCCTTCGATGAGTAACATTGAAAATTTCAAGTTCTCTGTCGAGTTATATACTCCCACATTTGAGGAGATGAACTTTATATGGGGAACATTGGGAGGCAAACAATATCCTTCTGCTTTATATAAAGTGAGTATGATACAAATTGAACGAGATATCCCTCAGGTAGAAGGTTCTATTATACATGAAATTGATGGTAATACTAATCAAATCTTAAACTAATGAGCTTCAGTATCACATACAAAACTCTTTTTAACATTACTGTCTTACATGGCTATTTCCTGAATAATGGAATCGAAGAATTCAACGGTATGAGTTTAGACAAAAAGAAAAAAATATTACGTCAGTACAAACTTGACGATTCTATTGAAATTATACCGACAAATGAGACCCATTTACTCTTAAAAAAATATCACTTAGTATATCGAATCAATAAAAGCGAAATCAAAATCGAAGCTAAAATTGCGCCCAACGATTCAAGTTTGCCATTTGTAAACATTCCTTTATCGCTAACCTTGAATTTTATTCTCAAAATCAAAGATTCCTTTTTTGAAAATTATACAGACCTCAATTTTATCCCGAATCGAATTCTATACTTAAGCAACACGAAACCAATAGATGAACCTGTCTCTTTCAAATATATTCCACTAATCACTAACTCAAATTTCATAGACGACAGTTATATAATATCCGAAGTTTCTACAAGTAAAATTCTAGCTCCGCTAAACCCATTTGAAAAAAGAGGTGTCATCGGAATTATTTCTTTAAAAATGCAAGGTGATAAGCCAAATTTGAAGATTCTGAACAATCAAAAAAAACTGATTAGCCCAGCTCCTAATTTCAAAATTCATTTCAATAACCGAAAAACATTTTGGAAATACACAAAAGCAAATAGTGATTTTGAAGTCGAAACAACTCAGAGAAAACCATTAACACAAAATGGCTTTATAGAAATTGACCCCCTAACCGATTTTACAACCAATCCTGCAGAAGCACCCAATTATAAATACCCAAACCCTTCGGCAAAATCAATTCAAAAAATAGGACCAAAAATATATTCACAAATATTCATCTAAAAAATTATAATTATGGCAACCACTTACAAAACACCCGGTGCTTATGTTGAGGAAATTGTAAAATTTCCGCCATCCGTTGCACAAGTTGAAACTGCTATTCCTGCTTTTATAGGCTATACCGAAAAAGCCACAAAAAAAATTGAAAGCGATTTACTTAATATCCCAACAAGAATTTCATCATTACTGGAGTATGAAACTTATTTTGGTTTTGCTTATCCAGAAACCACAATTTCTGTAGATATAACAGATATTTTATTAAATGGAACGCTACAACGCGACATTGTGGTTAACCAACCCAGTATTCCAAAACCTTTTTTGATGTATTATTCCTTACAGATGTATTTTGCAAACGGGGGAGGACCTTGCTATATCATTTCGGTAGATACTTATGAAGATGAAAATGGGAATGAAAACACCGTTTCGTTCGATCTTTTAGATGATGGCCTTGATTTATTAAAAGCCGAAGACGAACCTACTCTAATCCTTTTCCCTGATGCAAAAGCATTGAGCGAAATCAATTTTTATTCCTTATATAATAACGCTTTGATACAATGCCACGATATGCAAGATCGGTTTACGATCATTGACACACTAACTTCTACGGATAGTTTTGACGATTCTGAAGTATTGAGAAACCGAATTAATCTTGAAAAAGACTACTTAAAATACGGTGCTGCCTATTACCCTCATTTAGAAACCATATTAGATTATGACTATAACGAGGATGCGATATTGATCAATCATATTTCTTATGATGCCGATGCGATGCCAACATCATTGGTAGAATTAAACGCTTCGAAAACCAATATCCCACCAATTATTTTAGACTTAGTAACCGTAACTGCTGAATCAGTAGCTGGAACATTACCTGCTGTTATTGAGTATATCGAAAGTCCCACTGGGTATGACAATGCCGGAGCAGAAACATTTACCGTTGCCCAAACAACTGCATTCGTATTATTATTAGATGCATTGATTGTGGACTTAGATAGTCTCGTATCCGAAAAAAAATTAATTAAGAATGCTGCTAAATCGGCAATTGCTTCTGTAGAAGAATCAGCTAGTGCAGACGATGATATTGTTACCGCATTGGCCGCCATAACTGTATTGTTTGAAGGTAATAACAAAATTGAAAATGTTCTGAAAAACTTAAAAGATTTAGCAACAAAACTAAAAAGTGCCGATACCGATACCAAAGTTGGAAATCTTATAAAAACTAATACCACCAATGTTATTAATGAAGTAGCAAAACTTTTGGTTTATACCCCAATTTTAGGGCTTCCAGACGTTAGTCTAGCTATTACTACAAATGTGTTTTCGACTATTTCTACACTTTTGGACACATTAATAGCAGAAGTAGATAGTGTAAAAGCAGTAGATATCAATAATGGGGCAATGAACGGAAGATTTTTGGGAGATATAGAATCGCTGAATAATGCTTCTTACAATATCATTAAAGCAGAAATTTCCAATTTACCATTAACTATTCCTCCAAGCAGCTCAATAGCTGGAGTTTATGCAAGAACCGATAGCAATAGAGGGGTTTGGAAAGCTCCAGCCAATGTTGGTTTAAATTATGTGGTAAAACCAACTATAAAAATCACCAATAACGAACAAGACAATTTAAATGTCGATACAACAGCAGGGAAATCCATCAATGCAATTCGAAACTTTACTGGAAAAGGCATACTGGTTTGGGGCGCAAGAACACTTGCAGGCAATGACAATGAATGGCGTTATGTTCCGGTGAGACGTTTCTTTAATATGGCCGAGGAGTCTATTAAAAAAGCAACTGAGCAGTTTGTTTTTGAACCCAATGATGCTAACACTTGGATTCGTGTGAGAGCCATGATCGAAAACTTCCTAATACTTCAATGGAGAGCAGGAGCCCTTGCAGGAGCCAAACCAGAACAAGCATTTTATGTGAGAGTTGGTTTAGGGCAAACAATGTCGGCACTAGACATTTTAGAGGGCAGAATGATTGTCGAGATAGGAATGGCAGTGGTAAGACCAGCTGAATTCATTATTCTAAAATTCTCTCACAAAATGCAAGAAGCATAACATCGGTTAAACAATTCGAACAATTAAAAATATACGATTATGAGCAGTTATCCATTACCAAAGTTTCATTTCTCAGTTGACTGGGGAGGAACAAAAATAGGTTTCACAGAAGTTTCTGGATTAGATGTTGAAACAGAAGTTATCGAATATAGACAAGGCGCCAGCCCAGAATATAGCAAAATAAAAATGCCTGGTATGCAGAAATTTTCAAACATTACACTCAAAAGAGGAACTTTTAAAAGTGATAATGAATACTATAGCTGGTGGAATACAGTAAAACTGAACACTATTGAAAGAAGAGATATCACTATCAAATTACTAAACGAGGAGCATGAACCCGTAGTGACCTGGAAGATTAAAAACGCTTGGCCTACCAAGATACAATCGACCGATTTGAAAGCAGACGGCAATGAAGTCGCTATCGAATCTATGGAATTGGTTCACGAAGGTTTAACCATTCAAAATGATTAATCATGGCTAACTATTATCCACCTGTAGGCTTTCATTTTTTGGTTGAATTTGAAGGTCTTGGAACTCAAGCAAAAGACCATCAATTCCAATCAGTATCCGGTTTATCTGTAGATATTGAAACCGAAGAAATTGCCGAAGGTGGAGAAAATAGATTCAAACATAAATTCCCCGTAAAAACCAAATATCCCAATCTGGTCTTAAAAAGAGGAATGCTCATCGATTCTAAAATTATTGATTGGTGTAGAAATGCTATCGAAAATTTCGAATTCAAACCCGTTAACTTGACTGTAAAATTGTTAAATGATAAACACCAACCATTGCTATCATGGAATGTAGTTCATGCTTATCCTGTAAAATGGGCTGTGGAAGATTTTAACGCTTCCGAAAGTAAACTGGTAATTGAAAGCTTCGAACTCACTTATAATTATTTCACTTTAATCAAAAACTGATGCCAATAGAAATAAAAGAGCTACACATTAAAATTAATGTGAATGAAGGCAGTAGCAGTAATAACTCCAATTCCAAAAAAGACACAAAGAGCAAGGACAAAGATATTATTGCGCAATGTGTAGAAACTGTAATGCAAACTATTGAACGACAAAAAGAACGATAATCATGAGTTTAGGTCAATTAGAAAAACTAAAAGTGGTAGCCTATAGCGACCCAGAATTTAATAATAGAATTGCCGATGGCGAATTTTCTACGTTATTAAATCCTGAAAAATATACCTATCACTATAGAATAGAACAAAATGATGATCAAGCAGCAGGTACTAGTACGGTTTCGCCACGGTTTAACAAACAACTCCCCGAAAACTTAGATCTCGAATTTGTTTTTGATCGATCTGGCGTAATTAATGGTTCTTCTAGTTCTAATGACGGCATTATAAATGATATCGAAAAATTTAAAAAAGTTATTCTGGATTACAATGGCGATGAGCACAAACCCAATTATCTGATTATTTCTTGGGGGAGCCTCCTGTTTAAAGGCTCTTTAACCGAAATGGATATCGAATTTAAACTATTCAAACCCGATGGAACTCCTATTAGAGCCATAGCAAAAGCCAAGTTTCAAGGTTTTGTAGAAGATAATCTAAGAGCTGCCCGAGAAAACAACCAATCGCCAGATTTAACCCATTACAGAATTGTAAAAGAAGGAGATACACTCCCGCTGATGACTTATCGGATTTACGGCGATTCTAAATATTACTTAGAAGTCGCAAGAGTAAATAACCTCATCAATTTTAGAAAATTAAAAGCGGGACAAGAAATTTTTTTTCCACCATTACAAAAACAGCAATAAATGAACAATAGTGGAGTCATACAAACGAGTCAAAGTGCCGATTTAGTTACGCACAAAATTCTTATTGAAGGTCAAGAATTATCAAAAACCTATCAAGTTAAGAGTATTGTAGCACATAATGAAATCAACAGGATTCCTATGGCTCAAATTGTATTGATTGATGGCGAAGCCTCCAAAAGGGATTTCAAACTCAGTAATGAAGCGTTACTGATTCCCGGTAAAAAAGTAGAAATAAAAATTGGCTATCATTCCGATGAGGAAACCATTTACAAAGGCATTATCATCAAGCACAACATCAAAATCAAAGACAACTTCGCTTGCTTAATCATCGAGTGCAAAGACGAAGTAGTAAAACTAACCATCGGAAGAAAAAGCAAATACTTTTATGAAAAGAAAGATAATGAAATTTTTGAAGAAATCATAGGCACTTACGGATTCGACAAAAGCATAGAAACAACCAACTTCATGCACAAAGAATTGGTGCAATACAATACTTCCGATTGGGATTTTATCATTTCAAGAGCGCAAGCAAATGGTAAACTTTGCTTTGTAGAAAACAGTACAATAACAATAAAAAAACCAAATTTATCCTCAAATCCCTTAGAGACGGTAATATTTGGTGCCAATATTTTGGATTTTGATGCTGAGATTGATGCTAGAAATCAGTTCTCAAAAGTGTCCTCCTATAGTTGGAATTATGCCGATCAAGAAATAACCGAAATTGAAGCGACAAATCCCAATGTGTCATTAAACGGAAATCTAAGTTCATCTGATTTGGCTCAAACAATCCAATTAGAAAACTTCGAATTGCGTCATGGAGGGAATATATCTCAAACCGAATTGCAAGATTGGGCCGATGCCAAATTACTGTTTCAACAATTATCAAAAGTTAGGGGAAGAGTCAAATTTCAAGGAATTCCAAATATAAAACCAGACACCATAATAACCTTGGAGGGTGTTGGCGACCGATTTAGCGGAAAAGCCTATATCACTAGTGTTCTTCATCAAATATCAGAAGGAAACTGGACTATTGATGCTCAATTTGGAATAAATCCAGAATGGTTTTCAGAAACATACGACATTCACACACCATCCGCCTCTGGGATTATCCCTGCCATAAAGGGGTTACATGTTGGGATAGTCACGCAATTAGAAAGCGACCCCAATGGTGAAGATAGAATTTTGGTAAAAATCCCCATCATCAATAAAGACGAACAAGGAATTTGGTGCAGAGTTGCTTCTTTGGATGCCGGCGATAAACGGGGTGCTTTTTTTAGACCTGAAATAGAAGATGAAGTCATTGTTGGGTTCATCAACGAAGACCCAAACAACGCAATAGTTCTAGGAATGCTGCACAGTAGCGCAAAACCAGCCCCCATAACCGCCAGTGACAATAATGATGAAAAAGGATTTGTTACGAGAAGCGAAATGAAATTATTATTTGATGACAAAAAGAAATCCATCAATATAGAAACCCCAGCAGGAAAAAAAATAGTAATGGATGAAGATGCTGGCACAATTGTAATTGAAGACGAAAACTCAAATGTAATTACGATAGACAGTAATGGAATCAAAATGGAAAGTGCCGGTAAGATAGAATTAATCGCTTCTGGAGATATCAATATCGAAGGAGCCAATGTAAACATCAAAGCCAATACACAATTCAAAGCCGAAGGAAATGCTGGCGTCGAAATGTCATCTAGTGGATCGGCAGTATTAAAAGGAGGTATTGTTCAAATAAATTAATAAAAAATGGGAGCACCAGCAGCAAGAATTCTAGATATGCATGTATGTCCAATGGTTACAGGAACAGTTCCACATGTAGGAGGACCTATATTAATGGGAGAACCCACAGTACTCATTTGCGGAATGCCCGCTGCCAGATTGGGAGATACGGTAACATGCGTAGGACCACCAGACACTATCATTATGGGGTCTGCCACAGTTCTTATTGGCGGAATGCCTGCTGCCAGATTGGGAGATCCAACTGCACACGGAGGTACAATTATGGTAGGAGCACCAACAGTTTTAATAGGATAAACAATGGAAAATAAAAAAGCTTTTTTGGGAACTGGTTGGAGTTTTCCTCCCGAATTTAAAAAAACAACAAATTCTGTTGTGATGATTTCGAACGAGGAAGACATTAAAAGCAGCCTAGAAATTTTATTATCGACCAAAATTGGAGAACGTATTATGCAACCAAAATACGGATGCAATTTGGACGAATTGATTTTCAACCCGCTGAATCGCACTTTGAAAACGTATGTCTCAGAATTGATTAAAACCGCCATTTTGTATCATGAACCACGAATTGACGTTGAACAAATAGACATTACCCAAGGAGATGATTTAAACGGAGAGCTATTGGTGATTTTAGATTATAAAATAAGAGCAACAAACTCAAGAATTAATATGGTTTATCCTTTTTATAAAGGTGAAGGAACCGACTTATAAAAATTCATAAAATGAGCAATGATTGTAAAACTATTTTAAGCGTTTTGACCAAAAATGGGACATCCCAAAAACAAAGGTTTATAGATGCATTACAACCAAACAATATTCAACTCTTTGATTTGGAAATCTCAGACTGGATTTTGTTTGCCTACAATTTTGCAGGCTACGTTAACTATTTTGAAACAAATGACCCAACCAAAATAGCCGGTGACTGGAAAGACTTTTTTAATGAATTCCAATTAGAAGGCAAAAATCCTAATTTTAAAAAAAGTTTTGAATTCAACAGAATCAAAAAAGACATTAATGCTTTAATCCAAAACCACAAACAAGAATCATCGCTTACTCCACATTTAACCTTATTTGTTGCATTCCTGCTCCTTTTAGAAAATAGCAAAAAAAGATTCAATGCTATTACCAAGCGTCATCTTGATTTTTATTACAAAGAAATACTTCAGATAGAAAAACTACCCGCTACACCCGATAAAGTATATATGCTTTTTGAGTTGGCCAAAAATGCTACGCAACAAAAAATAGATATTCAGACTGCTTTTGACGGGGGGAAAGATTTAATTGGTAGAAACAGAATATACAAAACATCCGAAGAATTAATTGCCAATAAGACCAATGTTGCTTTATTAAAAAACATCTATCATGATGGTTCTAACAAAAAGATTGTTGCTAGTCCAATAGCCAACTCTTTTGATGGCTTAGGCGAAAAATTTCCAAATGAGAACATCCAGTATTGGCCATTTGGTCATACTTCTAATAGTCATTTTCCCGAATTACCCAATGCTACCTTGGGTTTTGCAGTAGCCTCGCCCATTCTATTACTCAGCGAAGGAAAAAGAAGTATAGAAATAAAGTTCAATTTTCAAGAAAACCTAGCCAATATCACTGCTAATGATATCATTGCTAATGTATCGGTTTTTCTTACTACAGAAAAAGGTTGGCATGAAGTTCCAATAAAAGCATCTATTACAGGCAAAAAAGAAATTTTTCAGACTACTGTCATTACAAAAAATATGACGATTGCGTTTCAACTCGACGAAAATGTAGATGCTATAACCAACTACAATGCCAAAGTTTTAGGAAACGAATTTAAAAGTACTCTCCCTGTTGCAAAATTTATAATTCATACTTCCAAAGTCAATGGTTATGAATTGTACAGATCATTGGCAAAAAACCAACTGAAATTCATTAGCACAAAAATTGATGTCCAAAATGTAAAAAATGTTATTCTGGAAAATGACAATAGTACTATAAATGCTCTAAAACCTTTCTATCCGTTTACACCAATTCCTGTTATTGGATCCAGTTTTTATATTCAATATGAGGAAGCTTTTGCAAAAAAATGGGACTCAATAGATGTAAACCTTAGTTGGAAAAATACCCCCGCAGATTTTCAAGAACATTATAAAACATATAAAAGTCCATATATCCCCTCTATTAGTCCATCTTCTTTTCTTGCTTATTTGATTAATGTAAATGATAATAATAATTATTTACCTAACGATCAAATCATAACCAGCGATCAAGATTTTAAATATGATTTAGACCTATTATCTAATAACGTTTGGATTGATGTCCTATCAAAAAATAATCAATCTTTATTTTCAAAAAGTCAAGGTTCAGACTCATACAAGACAGATTTTACTATCTCAACAAATTATATAACGGACAAAAGCAGCAAGCTGAAAATGGTTTTAAAAACATCTTTTCTGCATAGCATGTACCCAAAAATATACGCATTGGCACTTGCTACAGGTGACAAAAACGTACTATTACCAAATGAACCTTATACCCCATTGGCCGAAAATGTAACATTGAGTTATACAGCTTCGGAATCGAGTCTGTTTACTGAGGAATCTGGGCTAACACTCAAAGAAATATACACAAGAAACAAAACAAAACTCTTCCACATTCACCCATTTGGATATTCTGAAGAGCACATTTATTTTAAATCAATATTAGATTTTGTTGACAATAAAAAGACCAACTTACTCCCAGCCTATTGCAAAGGAGGTGAGCTATTAATTGGCCTTGAAAACACCAATGAATTGGAACAGATAACACTATTATTCCAGGTCTTAGAAGGAAGCGAAAATCCGTTGACACCTTCTTTTACAGGAAATCAAAAAATAGAATGGTCTGTTCTCGGTAACAATGAATGGAAAATTCTTGACGCTACCCACATCCTGCTGAATGAAACCGATAATTTCTTGAAATCAGGAATCTTTCGATTTAATCTTCCAAAAGAAGCAACACAAAACAATACCACTTTACCAGAAAATTATATTTGGCTCAAAGCCAAAATGCACAAAAATTATGATGTCGTTTGCAAAATGACGGGGATTCATGCACAGGTTGTTTTGGCCACTTTTGAAGATAACTCGAACGACCTTTCCCATTTAGAGAAAGGACTTTCGGCAAAAACTATTTCAAAATTAACAGAAAGAATCAGTACTGTAAAATCGGTTTCGCAACCCTACAACAGCTTTGATTACAAACCCTCAGAGTCCGATACCGATTATTATAGAAGAATAAGCGAAAGACTCCGACATAAAAATCGTGCGATTACGATGTGGGACTATGAAAATATCTTGTTACAAGAATTTCCAGAACTTTACAAAGTAAAATGCTTAAACCATACCTCCGAAAATTCATTTCAAGCCCCTGGAAATGTTACTCTGGTTGTAATTCCGGACACTGTAAATAAAAACGTATTCGATATTTACCAACCTCGAGTAAGCACAGCAACTTTAAATAAAATACAGAATCATATCAACCAACTCAATTCGATGCACATCAATACAATTGTGATGAATCCAAATTATGAAGTGGTTAAAGTGAGTCTGGCCGTAAAATTCAAAGCTGGATTTGACATCAATTTTTATACTCAGGAACTCGGGAATGATATCACGAAATTTTTGTCTCCATGGGCCTATGACAAAAGTATCCCAATAACTTTCGGAGCGAGTATCAACATTAGCATTTTGATTAACTATCTGGAAAAATTAGGCTATGTGGATTATTTGGAAAATGTGAAACTAATAAAAAATGGTGTTCAGGATCAAAAGACAGTTTCTCCCTCGAATCCAAAATCAATCTTGGTTGCCGCAAAACCAAACGAGCATATTATAAGTACCACCATCATAGGTTGTAATGAAATAACAATTGAAGATAACGAAGAATGTCAACTGTAAATAAAAATAGTACTATCCCAAAAAATATAAGTTCGAATGATGATTTGAACTTTGATTTCTTGCGCAAAAAAGGAATCGAATATATCGAATCTTTAGGAAGTAAATTTTGGACAGATTACAACACACATGATCCGGGAATTACCATTTTGGAAGTATTATGTTATGCTATTACCGATTTAGGTTTGCGGATTAACCTTCCTATTCAGGATTTGTTGAGTAACTCAATAACGGGCAATTACGAAAATCAATTTTTTAAAGCTTCCGAAATCCTACCGAATAACCCTGTTACGGCTTTGGATTACCGAAAAATAATTTTAGACATCGACAATCGTATCAAAAATTGTTGGCTAGAAAAGTATTCCAAAAAACTGTATGTAAACTGTAAAACCGCAAAATTTTCATTTGATAAAAATGACTTTAGCGACACGCTTCCAGAATTCATACGAGAGATAGATATCAAAGGGTTATATACCATTTTAGTAGATATTAACGAGCAAGATTTGGCCAAAAAAATTGCCTTAAAAAAACAAATTTTTGAAAAATTTCAACAGTATAGAAACCTTTGTGAGGATATTGTCGAAATTCAAGAAATCGAGATACAGCCTATTGCTATTTGTGCTCAAATAGATGTTGCTCCAGAATCAGATGAAGAATACATTCATGCCTTAATCACTTTGGCACTTGAAAATTATTTATCACCAACAATCACTTTTTATTCGCTATCGCAAATGATTGAAAGAGGATATACAAGCGATCAAATTTTTGAAGGCCCATTATTAGAAAAAGGGTTTATAGACACCCAAGAACTCATCAATTCGTCTTTGAGAACCGAAATTCGTCTCTCGGATATTATCCAAATCATTATGAATATTGAAGGGGTTAGACAAATAAAAGACATCACCATAAATTATTGCAATTCTATTGATAACAATACCAAAGAATGGATTTTATGTATTGATAAAAGTAAAAAACCAATGTTGTGCGACAAAAGTACTTTTAATTTTACCAAAGGAATTCTACCCATTAATGTAAACAAAACCAAAGCTGCCGAATACCTGGCAGAGCTTAAAAACGACCTTGCAATTTCACAAAAAAAATCATCGGAAAATAAAGACTTAAAAGTGCCTCAAGGCAAAATTGTCGATTCTAATTTATACACCAGTATTACCAATGATTTCCCAGAAACCTATGGAGTTGGGGAAATCGGATTATCCGAAACTGTTAGTGTTGAAAGAAAAACTAAAGCCAAACAGCTCAAAGGATATTTATTGTTTTTTGATCAAATATTTGCCTCCTATTTCAAACACCTCAGCAATGTAAAAGAATTGCTTTCTATCAATAATTCGCTTATCAAAACCTATTTCACACAAGTTGTAAATGATGTAACTGGTTTTGAGGATTTAGTAAATCATTACGATATGGACGCTGATTTGCTCTCCGAAAATTTATTTGAAAATTTAGATGATACCATAAAACGAAACAATCTATTAAAAGACCATTTGATTTCTCGATTTGCAGAACGCTTTGCAGAATATGCTTTCTTGATGAAAACCCTATATGGAACCGTTTCGGACGAAATTGTTTTGCAAAACAAATCCAATTTCCTAGCCAATTATAATACCATAAGTAGCCAACGTGGTTCTGGTTTTAACTATTACAAACAACCTAACAACAACTTATGGAATACATTTAATGTAACAGGTTTAGAAAATAGAATTGCCGGACTTTTGGGCATCAGAGGAGATGTGAATCCTAGTACTGGTAAAAGAGTCATCAAAAGAAAAAATCTATCAAATTTATTTATTCAAATTTATGATCCAACACCAGCCACTCCAGCTATAAATTATAGATGGAGAATAAAAAACAGTCAAAATCATATCGTATTATCAGCAACCGATGATTACAAATCAGAATCTATCGCTGCCAACGAGCTTTATTTTGCAATTCTAAAAATTCTAGAAACCAGTGAAAGTGAAATCAAAGACGGATTCAAAATTCCTTTTACCAAAAAAGTGATTCATTCCTTTGAAATTCATCAAGCTGATAGCGGAAAATTCTCGTTTCATATCATCAATCCAGAAATTCCAAATCACAGCGACCCAAAGAGAATAGTTGCAAAACAATACAAATTCTATGATACCCTTGATGAAGTCAAAACTGCCATACTAGAATTAATCCAATTTTTAAAAGAAGAATTTAGTGAAGAAGGTGTGTTTTTAGTAGAGCATATTCTTTTACTTCCAAAAAATGACGAAACCACGACTGAGGATCATTTTATGCCCATCTGTATAGACGATTGTCTTGAAGACTGCTGCATTCCTGATCCCTATTCATTCAAAATTAGCGTCATTCTTCCGGGTTATACTTTTAGGTTTTCGGATATCAACTTTAGAAATTATGCCGAGGATGTTATCCGACAAGAAATTCCTTCTCATATTTTGGGTAAAATCTGCTGGATTGGTCATAGAAAAAGTCATATCAATACAGTTGACAATGATTTAATGGATTTTGAAAAAGACTTCAAAAACTTTTTAATCAATAAGAGCAATAATAATCAAGATGAATTACCTCAATTCATAAAAACATTAACAAAATTAAATTCGATTTTCCCTTCAGGAAGACTTTATAATTGTGAAAATGAAAATGAGGAACTCGATGGAAAAATAATACTGGGAAAAACAAATTTAGGAACATTATAAAATTTTAAGGCCATGACAACTAATAGACTCGATAATATTACAGGACAATATCATAGTTATGTAGAAGATCAGGTGTTAACACATTATCAACTAAACGAAACCATCGATTATTTTGATGATCAAAATCGTTTACAGAATGTTTTTTTGACGGGGCCTGGAATAACTTGTGGCTTTATTATTTCTACTACACCAGCACATACGTTTATTACCATTTCGCAAGGAACAGGAATTACAACCGATGGTGATTTGATAAAACTTCAAGAAAAATCTGCTGATGAAAATAAAATACTAACAACCAAACAAAAACTTTTCACAGTAAACGGTTCTAGTGTAACTTATAAATCATTTAAACCCTTTGCAATAGATAAAGCAAACTATGCCCATTTTATAAAAAACAATACTATTTTACCTCTTTGGGAATTATTGCCCGAAAAATTGGAAGGAGAAGAAATCGAAGTCGGCGAACAACCCTTAACTTCATTTCCTGATTTTGCCAATATAAAAGATTATGTAATTGTTTTATATCTGGAAAACTACTCGAAAGATGCTTCACTTTGCAGCCAAATCGATTGCTACAATCAAGGACGTGAAGAAGTTTTTAATCTAAAAGTTCTTCTGGCTAGCAAGGCCAGTGCCGATTTTATCATCTCTAATGATGCTCTTTTTAGCAAATACAATTATTTTAATAATTATCAATCACTTCCTGAACTAGGTGTCAAAAAGGTAGTTCCTACTTACAATACCTCGCAAACTGCTAATCAAATCAAACAAGTTTTTAATGCAGTAGTAAGTGACAATGCATTTAAAAACAGCTTGAAGAACGGCATTTCAACCCTACTTACAAATTTAGGATTCGCCACCGAAGCCACAACAATCAACACTGGGATCACAACATTATTCAATATCGTAAGCATTCCGAATGATATTCACTATAGATATGATGCGTTAAAAGATATTGTGGCAACGTATAAAGAACTAAAAGATTTATACATTCAACTTTGTTCACAATGCAATCTCCCTTTAGGATCATTTCCAAAGCATTTGATGATTGGGTTGGTTGAAGATCCTGGAGATTACAAATCCTATCGTCACAGGTTTTACAAATCTTCTATACTTGACAATGAAAACAAAACCTTCAAAAAATTTACCCTTCTAGTACAACGATTACTTTCAATAACCCAAAAATACGGCATTATTGCTACGGCCAATTATGTCAAAATTACACCTTCAAAGACCCTTGGACAATTAGGGCAAAAATCAATTCCATATTATTACAATGTTGATATTCCATTCCTGAATTCATGGGATTTTGACAAGAATAATATCTATATGCAGAGAGCAAATTTAAGCTATCATATTACTAATTTATTAAACGATGACTATGTCAAATTTCCACTAAAATATTCTTTGGATGATTATGATTTTTATAGAATTGAAGGCTATTTAAACGATAGTATCGATGATGTAAATATTGTTTTGAATGATCAAAGAAATTTCTTCGGACTTGATTTTGATTTTATCATCATTGACATCATTAAAGATAAAAACGACCTAAGAGTTTTATTAAAAAATCATCCTTCTTTCGAACACAAAGCAGGGGTAAAAAAAGGAGGAACTTTAATCTTACTTAAAGAAGGGGGCACTTTTATAACAGATTTTGCAATCGACTATAAAATTACAAACGACAACGATCTAAGTTGTTGCACCATTGTCGAATGCATTTATCCTTGGATTAGCTCACTGAAATACATCAATAATTTATCCAGAAGTATAAAAGGAACTCAAAGCAGAGTCAAAGCCATGCCAACTCATTATTTATTAAATGTTAGAAATTACAGCATAAATGGGGTGAGTTTAATAAACCAACCTGTTGTTATTCGTGTTCCTTTAAACAATGACCTTTTACTCCGAAGACTACATGTTGTGATGGAAAAAATAAATCTTCAATTCCCAGCAGGATTGGTATTTGATTTTATCGAAGAACAAAAAAAATTAAAAATAACCAAACTGGAGAAAGATAAATTTGTTTTTGAAGTACAAGATATAACACTCAACACCAACAGTCCTGTTTATAAATTTACCGAGACAGGTATAAGCAGAAATAACAGACCTTTTAGAGTGGCACAAATTACAACAACTATCAAAAACGCTTACCAACAAGACGTTTATAAAATACTACAAAGCAATTATGCTCCTGTAAACAAAGATGATGATTACGGCCGATTTAATGAAGATTGGAGAAAATGGGAAATATTAAGAAGTAAACTAAGAACAAATAATGTAACAGCTTCATTCCAACGTTTTATTACCAAAATTGAACATTTTGATGATATCCCAACAAATATCCCAACTGTATTTGTTAGACAAGAACTACAACAAATTGCTAGAGAAATTCGAAGTGCACATACGGCATTTGCTAACTTAGAAGTATCTATAGGTGGTGATTGGACAAGTGGAAATTGGGTAAATACGACAATGATGAATCATTATGCTCTAAATTCAAGAAATACAAATGATGATGTGGTTCTGTTTATTAATCTTCGAAAAAAATTACACAACGAAAACGGAATAAGTAAATACATCATTCATATAAATAATACTTCAAACTTTAATCTAACACTATTGACACCTATTTTCAATAAGTATGCAACAAAGGCAGAGTTTTATTTACAAAAACCAACAGGAGGAATATTTATTCCTATAAGCTAGAAGGAAAGAATGAGGCATAAAAAAGAGCCTCAGGCCACAAAAAAACCGCTAGCAGACCTGAAGCTCGAAGGGGGGAGGAACATAATCAATCGACAATGATACAAAGTAGAAAAATAACCACCTAGCAACATAAACAATAAACGCAGTACACACAAACCCAGTAATCCATCAAGGATAAGGCTAAAGTACAAAAGATATCAATACAAAACAATAAAAATGAAAAAAAATAACCATCTGATAGAGAAAGTTTTTTTAGAGATTAATACCGATTCTATAGAGGTTGCAAATACTCTAAAGAATAATATCGATGTGTTTATTAAAAATGAGTTATTACGATTGATTGAACAGGAACTTGAACTATTTTTTTTAGATAAAAATCAAGTATTGCAAATCGAAAAACTGGAACTTTCTATTGATAATATTAGGTTTCAAAATGATACTGTAAATACTTCCGAATTAAAAGAAATCATTAAAAATCAATTGTCCAAAAAATTAACGATTACCAAAAACCAACTAAACCCAACCATAAATAAAGATGAAAATGGCAATCGAATACTTTCTCATTCCGAAAAGAAAGCCAATACGCTCATTTACTATTTAACTCATGGTGAAATGCCTTGGTGGAAAACCCAAAACGACAAAGTTGATTTTAACAGTTCTGCTCTAAATTCTTTTCTCGATTCAGAAAACTTTAAATATCAGTTTCAAAAAATAATAGATCAAACCATTGTTCAGGAAAGGCTAATCAACCAATTTTCTAATCAACAATTGGCTCAAATAATTTCAACACTAACGCATTATAAAAAGTTATTTCCGGGCAACAAAATAATTTTGAATCTCAGTCAAGAAAATGATTTTGAACTAAAAAAAATTTTGTGGAAAGCTGTATTTATGTATCTAAAAAACAAAAATGCCAACACAATTATCGATTGCTACTTTGAAAACATCGAAAAATTTAAGACCTCCAAAGTAACTTTTGAAGAATTTATAAGTAGTATCGACCAAATTGTGGCCAATAATTCTATTCAGATTGATAACAGAGAAAAGATCGCTAACGGTTTAAAACCTGAAACAAAGAATGAATTTCTTTTGAAAAACAATCGTGATGAAGTTTTCAAAAAAGGACTTTATGTTCAAAATGCAGGCTTAATTATCATTCATCCTTTTCTAATTGACTTCCTCAAAAACTGCCATCTCATCAACAACGAGAATACCATCACCGACAAAGAGATGGCTGCACATATTTTGCATTATGTTGCTACAAAAAAAGAACAGGATTACGAGCATGCTATGATTTTTGAAAAATTTTTATGTGGCATCCCAATTCACCAACCGATTCGAAGAGAAATTACAATTGATCATTTACATAAAATACAAATTGAAGAAATGCTCCAAGCTGTAGTGCAACATTGGAACGCATTAAAAAGCACCTCAACTGATCTTTTACGAAACGAATTTTTACAAAGAGAAGGAAAACTAGATATTCAGGACGGTAATCCAAGATTATCTGTAGAAAAGAAAACCCAAGATATATTATTAAATAAAATCCCTTGGAACATTAGTGTGGTCAAAATCCCTTGGATAGAAAAATTGATTTATACCGATTGGTAAAAAATTACAAATTATGAGAGCCTTAGAAAACAAAAAAATAGAGAATCATCCTTCAAGCCCTTTTTTTGGAAAAAAAATCCAAACAAAGATAAAAACTGGACAACCCGGAGATAAGTATGAAATAGAAGCAGATCGAGTTGCGGACAAGGTAGTCAACAAAAAAATGAACTCTTCTAATGGGCTTTTGCAAACCAAAAAAGAAGAAGAAATTCAAAAAAAATCCATCTCAAATAGCATAACTCCTTTGCAAAAAAAAGAAATGAAAGAAGAGGAACCTGTACAAAAAAAAGAGGAAGAAGATACAGTACAAAAAAAGGAAATGAAGGAGGAAGAACCTGTGCAAAAAAAGGAGGAAGAAGAAAAACCAGTACAAGCAAAAAGCAACAACACTTCTCCTGAAATCCAAAACAACAAGGTAGAAAACAACCTATCGAACTCTAAGAGTGGTGGAAACCAAATGGATAAAAACATCAAAAAAGAAATGGAATCAGGTTTTGGAGCCGATTTTAGTAATGTTCGTATCCATACTGATACCAATGCGGTAAACATGAGTCAGGAACTGGGAGCTCAAGCTTTTACACATAAAAACGATATCTATTTCAATCAAGGAAAATACAATCCGGAATCCAGAGAAGGAAAACATTTACTGGCTCATGAACTCACTCACACTATTCAGCAAGAAGGAATGATTCCCGATAAATTACAATTTACTATTGGCGACGGTAATGATTTACAATCCACAAGATTTTCGGGAGATGCCGTGTTGGAAGCCTGTTTAGACAGTGAACAACAATTATCGAATGGTAGTACTGGAGCTCCGGTTGCATTGGTACAGCAAGCGTTGATAGATGCCGGCTTCCCATTACCTCGTTTTGGAGCCGATGGTATTTTTGGAAACGAAACCAAATCTGCTTTACAAAATTTCCAAAGAGCATCTTCGCTAAATGCCGACGGAATTGTAAACTCTAATACCATGTCAGCATTAGATAGTCTTTATACAAAAGGTGTACCTCAACCCGCTCCTGCCATTCCTGTAAATCCTGCACCAACTGTACCGCCTACCATCACTACCGAAACGATAAAATCGGCTCCAGATGGTACTCCTGATACTCGAACAACAATAGGTGTTGGTGAAAGAGTGAGGCTAACAGCTAATACAGCCGGAACTTGGACGGTTTCCGAGGGTCATATCATCGGACTGAATAATGGAGCCTCTATTATTTGGGAAGCTCCTGGTATCGCAGCAAATCCTACCATAACCTTGACAACTCCCAGTGGCACAAAAGTAACTCCATTTACTGTAATTGCACCCAACGGACTTAGCATGGTTGTTGCCGCAAACGATGCAATACCCACTGGAACTGCTGGCGCTTGTATGATTACCGATGTAACGGTAAATCCGTTGAATGTAAATCTAGGCAGAACTCAATGGCTTGAAATTCCTGGACCTGCCACCAATGTTGCAGGTTATTTTAACCAATTTCCCGCAGCTACTATTTTTCATAATCCTAACCCCAATTTTTTACCTTTTAATGATAATAATACTGGTTTAAACGACCATGCAGCCTGGGAAGCCGTTCCTCCTCCTTTCTCTCTGGGAACCTTTGAATGGGTAATTCCAAATCATTACAGGTTAGATGGGGAATCGGGTCAAGGAAGATTGTTTACCAATACGGTTCAAGCTTTTTTTATGATGCCTTCAGGAACCATGATGATTACTAAGGCTGGAGCTTCGGTAATAAGAACAATAAACAATCTTGTGATATAAGCCATGCTCGAAAAAATAAAAATAGAATTGGCCATTACCTCGAATAAGATAAATTTTAATGATTTAAGCAATTTTAGGATTGGTCTAAAAATTACAAATAGCAATGACAAAATTGAATTTTTTGATGTTTCGAAAACCAATTTATTTGTCAATACTATAAAAAGCATTAGTTGGGATTTGTGTACCCACAACGGAACCATAATCAACCTGAGCATACCTCCAAAAAAATCAGAAACAGTGCAATGGCCTTTGGGCGAAGCACTATTTACAAGTACTGGAGAATATCACCTTAAGTTGGTAAATGGCTCTTTTATTCAAATAACAAAAGTTACTGTGGTAGAATAATTTTTAAAAGAAATGTTTAAATCAGTTTCAAATACTAAAGTATCAGCTAAATCAAGCAATCATAGTTCTCCCTTTCAAAAAGAAAATGGGAATAAGGACTTTATTCAACCTAAACTGAATTTTGGAAAATCTAATGATAAATATGAAATAGAAGCTGATAGAGTTGCCGATCAAATCATTCAAAAAAAACAACCTAAAATCCAAGATTCCTTTTTTTCACCTTCCCCTTTAACCCAAAAAAAATTAGCTTCTTCTATTCAAAAACAAGAAGAACAAAACAAGAAAATCCAACAAAAACCTTTAATTGAAACCATTACTCCAGTTGTTCAATTGAAAGAGTTGTCTATTCAAAATAAACTCGATTTCCAAAGAAGAGAAACACGAGAAATTGGCTCTGTTTTTTCTAAACCAAAAACAATAATTCAAAGAAAACCGGAAGAAAAAATTCAGAAAAAAGAAGAAAAACCCAAAGAGGAACAAAAGGCAACCATCCAACAAAAACCTTTGGTTGAAAAGGCAACTTCTGAAGTGTCCTCAAAAACTGAAAAACCTAAGATTTCGGTAGTGCCAAAACCAATTATTCAATCAAAAACCGAAGAAGAAGTTCAACAAAAAAAGGAAACAGAAACTCAAGGAAAAGCAGAAGAAGAACAATCGCTACAAATGAGTGGAGGTGCTGATGCCAATCCGGATGACAATCTGGAAAATGCCTTAAACAGTAGCAAAGGTAGTGGTTCGCCGTTGCCTCACAATATAAAAACCGAAATGGAGTCTGGCTTTGGTGCCGATTTTAGCAAAATCCGAATTCATAACGATGCCAATGCTGTGAGAATGAACAAACAGTTAGGTTCACAAGCATTTGCCACCGGTCATAATATTTACTTCAACGAAGGGAAATTCAATCCTTCCACTCAAAGTGGTAAACATCTACTGGCACATGAATTAACCCATACGGTGCAACAAGGTGCTGCGGTACGAATGAAGCCTCAAATTACACCAGCCCCCGAAATGATTCAAGGGTCATTCCTTGACTATGTCCCAGATTGGATCATCAATGATGCCAGACATATTCCTGGTTATACCCTATTCACAGTTATCATAGAATACGACCCACTCCGTCAAACCGATGTTGAGCGAACACCAATTAATCTCATCGAAGGACTTATGGGATTAGTCCCTTTTGGAACTGCCATATTCGATAAACTTCAGGAGTACGATATTTTGCAACAGGTTTTTGATTGGGTCAAAGGCCGATTAAGTGAATTAGGATTAACTATCGACGGAATCTTAAATATGGTTGAAGAAGTTTGGCATGCCTTACAATTTCCATACACAGGAATCATTGATTTAATTGTTGAAAAATTTAATACCATTGTTGACCGAATCACTTCATTTGTTGGCTCGACAATAGACCAAATTATCACGTGGATAAAAGAAGCATTAATTGAAGTTGCAGAACCGCTTTTGGCCGAAAACAAAGCTTGGTCACTCATCAAAAAAATTATCCATTTCGATCCTTTACGCGGCGAAGAAGTAAACGCAACAACTGTAGAAATTTTGGAGGATTTTCTGCTATTGATTGACAGGCAAACCGAGCTTGAGCAAATGCGCGAAAAAGGAACACTACAAGAGACTGCCGATTGGCTGGATACACAAGTAGGTACTTTCGACTCACTATTGACCGATCTGGGCAACTTAATCACAATGGCCTGGGATGCTATTCAGCCCGAGAATCTTGTAAATATATCAGACAATCTAACCAATCTAGTTACACAAGCAGGAGAATTTTTGCAAAGGGTTTGGGATTTTGCTTCGGGTGTAGCATTAAAAGTTTTAGAACTGGTCAAAGATTCTCTATTGGCTTGGCTATCTGAACAAGCCAGTGGTATAAGAGGTTATTCATTAGTAAAAGTTATTATTGGGAAAGATCCCTTTACACAACAAGTAGTACTGCGAACAGTTCCTAATCTTATCCGAGGATTCATGAGCTTGATGGACGGAGGAGAAGAACAATATGCTCAAATGGAAGAATCTGGTGCGATTGCCAGAATAGTAGGCCAAATCAATGCTGCCGTTGAAACCCTCAACATGACTCCGCAATCTATTGTACAATTGTTTACGGATGTTTGGGATTCTATGACCATTGATGATTTGGTACATCCGCTAGATGCATTCGAAAGAATTATCGAAAAATTTGGTGAGCCAATAGGGCGATTGATTGCTTTTGTGGCCGAAATCATCCGAATCGTCATTGTTGCCATACTCGAAATTATGAATTTCCCTTTTGACCTCATCGGAAACATCATAACCAGAGCATTAGAAGCTATCGATGACATTAAACGAGATCCAATAGGTTTCTTAAAAAATATACTCAGAGCCTTAAAACAAGGATTTGTTCAGTTCTTTGATAATATTGTTACCCATTTAATAAACGGAGTTACGGGTTGGCTTATGAGCGAATTGAGAGATGCCAATATCCCAGTCCTAACTGATTTTTCTCTACAAGGAGTAATCTCTTGGGTACTAGAAGTACTGAACATCTCAATGGAAAGAATCTGGGAAAAATTGGCCGAACATCCAAGAATTGGTCCCGAGAGAGTAGCCCGCATCCGAGGTATGATTAATACTCTCGAAGGCATTTGGACTTTCATCAAAGATGTGCAAGAGCGAGGTATGGCCGCTATTTGGGATAAAATACAAGAACAACTCAGCAACCTTTGGAATACCGTTCTCGATGCCGTGAAAAACTTTGTGATGGAACGCATCGTAAACCGAATTACCGCCCGACTTTTGAGCATGTTAGATCCAACAGGAATTATGGCAGTGATAAACGGAGCCATGGCTTTCTTTAATGCAGTGCAAAGTTTTATAAAATACCTCCGGGAAATGCTCGAAGTGGTCAACTCTTTTGTTAATGGAGTAGCCGATTTGGCAAGGGGAAATGTTACTATAGCGGCAGATTATCTGGAAAGAACTATGGGACAAGCCATGCCAGTCGTGATTGGTTTCTTGGCCAATCAAGTAGGATTGACAGGTATTGGAGCAAGAATTGCCGAAATTATTGGAGCCGTTAGAGAAATGGTCGATCAAGCACTTACTTGGCTCGTGAACCAAGCGGTCGATAGAGGAATGGCTTTGATGGATAGACTGATGGGAAGAGGTGAACCCGAAGCAGCAACACCATCAGGTCCGATTACAGGAGCACTTGCTGAAATTGATACAGAATCAGAAAAGGAAAAAGATCAGGGAGAAATTACTTTTGAAGAAGCTCAAGCCATTAAAAATAAAGTCAATACAGACCATTCCTCAGTCATTAATATTTCATCAGTAACTGATGGTGGCGATACTTGGGATTATAATTACGTTCAAATGATGGCCTATAAAAAACCTAAAGTTGCAACTGCAAGTACTGGAAATATTCCTACACTAGTTGCTGGTGAAACTATTAGAATATTTACAGGAGTAAAATGGGTTTTAGCAATGTTTCAAAGATATGAAATATTAACTGGTAATAAATTTGTTCATGCAAGAGCTGATAATGGGGTAACTTATGGAAAAAGAGAAGACTCCTATAATAATGGAGGTTGGGAAAGTTACAGTTCAGGAGTTCACAGCGTCACTTTTGCTAGTCTTGACGCAGGAAGAGCTAAAGGAGTAACTGCTAGATTAGGCAAACCTTTAAACAGAAATAATAGCTCTAGAGCTACTCCTCTAGGTTATATATCTGGAGTTCATGAAAGAGGACATTTATTAGGAGCACAATTTGGAGGTGGTGGAAATATTGAAAATATTGCGGCATTATACCCGCACGTAAATGATCCAGGAATGAAATCAGAAGAAACTAAGGTGCGAAATGCTATTGACTCAGGAGAAATAGTTGATTATCAGGTCACAGTAAATTACAATGGAAATAACCCAATTCCAACCTATATAGCAATAACAGCAACAAGTGATAAAACAACATCTATTGATTTACCAATTAGCAAATCAATTCCAAATACTCCTTAATATGTGTTTTTTAATATGTGTACTTCTTTGAAATCAATCCATTCTCTAATCAATAATTTACTTAATAAAAACCTAGTCCATATAGAATTTAAAACAACAAAGTCAGGATAAAAATATTCCCTCAACATAAGCTATAAGCTAATAATTAAACCCTTATAATAAAAAAATGAAAACCATACTCACCCACCTAAAATCCCAATTCCTCTTTCAGCTTGACACTCTTTTTCAGGTTGAAAATCCTGTAGAAAAACCTGTTTTGAATCAAATCGATTCTGAAGGGTTTATCAACGAGTTCATTATCGAAAATGACTTGAACGAAATAGAGGTGCTGTTATTGGGACTGGCACTTATCCCGCATATCAAACCTGATTTTTTAAGTTCGATTATTTCAGAATATCTGCCCAATGGTGGCGAACTTCCGGAATTTGGGGGAGTGAAATCAAAGAACCATCGCGGTATTTTACCAACAGGCGAAACGGCACAGTTTCTTATTGCTGGTAACGATTTGGAGAACCGAATTGCATTCTACAACTACCTACACAATCAGTCTTTTTTGTATCAAAAAGGAATCATTAAAATTGATTCGGTTCCCGTTGGAGAACCTAGACTGAGTGGTTTGCTGATTTTGGAAGAGGAATACATCGAAAAATTTCTAACTGGTAAAATCCTAAAACCAAAATTGAGCAGTAATTTTCCTGCCGAACTTTTGGAAACCAAACTCAACTGGGAAGATCTTGTCCTCAACAACAACACTCTGAATCAAATAAAAGAAATTGAAACCTGGCTTAAATTCAATGACATATTACTCCACGATTGGAACATGAAATCCAAAATAAAACCCGGTTACAGAGTCATGTTTCATGGTGCTCCAGGAACGGGAAAAACCCTGACAGCTTCCCTGCTCGGGAAATACACCAATAGAGATGTTTACAGAATAGACCTTTCGATGATTATTTCAAAATATATTGGAGAAACCGAAAAAAACCTATCAGCATTATTTGATAAAGCGATCAATAAAGACTGGATTTTATTCTTTGACGAGGCCGATGCTGTTTTTGGAAAAAGAACTAATGTAAGAGATGCCCACGACAAATACGCCAATCAGGAAGTCTCTTATTTGCTGCAGCGCATCGAAAGTCATCCGGGTCTGGTAATTTTGGCCTCTAATTTCAAGAGCAATATTGATACTGCTTTTACACGTAGATTTCACACTATAATCGAATTTGAAATGCCTCAATATTCAGAACGATTGCAATTATGGGAAGCAAATCTTCCCAAAGGGATTAAATTATCTAATGAGGTTTGCTTAAAAGAACTTTCTAAAAAATATGATATTACTGGAGCCAATATTGTAAATATTATTCAGTATGCCTGCCTCAAAACATTAGAAGACAAAAACGAATCTATTCCACTACAACACTTAATTCAGGGCATAAAAAAAGAATATACCAAAGAAGGAAAAATGTTTTAAGATATCACGTAAAAACCTCTTTCAAGACATCCAAAGACTTTGGCCTTTTGAAACCGTCGAGATGAAAACTGTAGTAATCGATTAAGATTTTTAGGAGTATTTGTCTTTCGATCACATGAAAAACTTTTTGATTGTTATCCAGTTTTAACTGAATCAGTTTTTTGAAAAGCTGACTCTCATGCTCCGTTAAAGAGCTAACGGCGTGAAAAGGGGTAAAAACACCTTCGATCATTTCGAAGAAAGGCATATCCATATCCGAAGTGTCTGGATAGAAACCTAAATATTTGGAAATTTCCAACATCAGAATCAAGTGAAAATTGGAAATTTCGTCATGTTCATCCAACCAATGCAAAGCCGTTTCCAAAAAAGTAAACAAAGCTTCGTTTTTTTCTTCCTCGTGTATGGAATGATGCAAAACCTCTGAAAGAAACAAAACTATGGTGCTTTTATAAATATCGGAATGAATCGAATGAAAAGGGGAAGCCATTTTTACTTCTTTGAAATTTTCTAAGGTTCCTTTGTTTTTGTGAACCGCTTCGATATCAATAATTGTCAAAGGCTGGAAATAGGCAACTTTAGAACTTCCTTTTCGAGATGAAAATGCATCCCGAACAATATACGATTTCAGTCCGTTAGAAAGTGTAAAACATTTTACAATCAGACTTTTTTCTTGAAATTTTAAGGCCGAAATTACGATGGCTTTGGTTTTGACTTGCATTTTTAATTTAAAGATTGAAAAATTTAAAGATTGAAAAAATCAATGACCTCTTTAAATTAACGAATAATCATTACTTTTTTGACTTTGGTTTCCGAACCATCTTGAGCCGAAATAAAAATCATATATACTCCCGAGGCTACTTTGTATTTCCCAAAAGCTGTGGTGTCCCACTCTAAGGTTCCTCCTTCGGTTGTAGCTTCGTAAACCAAATTACCGGCTATGTCGGTTATTTTTACATTGGCCTTATTAAGTAATCCATTTATTTTTACTGTTCCTGTATATTCTGGGCGAACTGGGTTTGGATATACATATACACTGTTTAGGTTATCATTGGCTGTTGTTGCAATTCCTTTGAACGAAATTAATCCCTTGGAAGTTGCTATAAAAACTTCACCTGTACTGCCATTAATACTTATATCACTGATCACATTACTGGGCAAAGGAGAATTATCTTTGGTAAAGTGATATTTTGTTTCTTGACCATTTGAAGAAACAAAGAACACTCCAGCATCAGCAGTTCCTATCCACTTTTCATTGGCTCCATCTACTTCAATATCGGTGATAAATTGTTCAGACAATAATTCTTGTGCTTGATTATCTTCTTCTATGATAATACTTTTGGTGGTTAACTGGCTCTCCGTTTGAAAATCATTCACATTAGACAAAACCCTTAAACCTTTTGTAGTTCCTATCCAAAGTTGGTTTTTGGTATCTACAGTTAAAGCTCGAACATCTTGAACTGGCAAATTCCCTAAATCTGTTCCGAAAGTAATTCTCTTAAAGGTTGAAGTGCTTTCATTAAATCCTATTACCCCATTGATATTGGTCGCCATCCATTTTGTTCCGTATTTATCAATTACGATTCTGCCAAAATCGTTACTGGAATAAGTGGTCAAAATTTTATCCATTGCATAACTTTTCCATTGGCCTCCAGAACTTAACATTTTCAAACCATTGGCAACTCGACAATTAGTCACCCATAAGTTTCCAGATTTATCAAAAGCTGTCCCGTTGATACGAATATCGACATAATCTGGATTTGGTGGACTCAAAACCAAGGATTCTAAATCGCTATTATTTTGATTGTATAGGTTTGTTGGTACATCACTTTCTATTTTTAATAAACCAGAAAAAAAAGAACTTGCATAGACTTCCTTTTCATTGGTAGGGTTTACGGTAATTCTACTGATCGATTTAGCTCCAAGAACGTCATTAAAAGGAATGTTTAACCAACCTGAAGTTGAGTATTTACTAATTCCTAAATCATCTAACGGGTACGGATTGTAATAAATATCATAATCACCATATACTGCCCAAAGCTGTGTGGCTGTAGCTTGCAATGCAAAAATGTTATTTTGGGAAGGACCAATTGGTATTATATTTTCAAATAGAGATCCTGCAGCTAATGCTGTTGTAAACAAACCGTTTTGAGTGGTACCTATGAAAATTGTTTCTGAAATTATAGTTGCACAACTAAAATCTGAATTCATATTTGCAATTAAGTCCTTGTATATTTGACGTACTAAGACCATTTGTTCATTATAAATCCAAACATTATTAGTGGTGGTTATGATTAAATAACCTGCGGCAGATTTTAAATTTACAGCGGGTTCTGACAACTGCAAAACAGCATTAAACGTATTTGAAACCGAATTGTATGTGTGTATATTTCCTGTTGCATTTACAGCATATAAAGCCGTCCCTAAGGCTACTATTCCTGTCCAATCTCCAACTGTCGATACTTGCCATTGACTATAATCAATCAAATTAGGATTGGCGATATTTCCTTTTCGGATACCGCTTGATGTTGCCCCATAAATAAACCCCTCATAAATAGCAATTTGAGAAACCTTTATTTCAGCACCATTATCGCCAATAAAATAAGTATCACCAAACTGTGATGTTTTTAAATTGAATTGTACAATTCCAAAATCGGTAGAGACATACACAATCCCATTGTATTCTATGAAACTATTGATTTTTTTACTATTAGAAGGCAAATTTTTATTGATAATATCTACCACTTTAAGCATCGATCCATCAGCTTCATTAATTACAATTAGCAATCCGTTTTCATATCCTACAATTGTCTTATGAAATGTTGGACTGTAATACAAAGCAGATATAGTTTCTCCAGCCAGTCCATCGACTGTAGTCGATGTTTTTATTATGTTTGTACTGTTGTTTTTTGCAAACAAAGCATTTTCGGAAGCAGCGTAAATAGTATTTGACGATTCCGAAACTGCTTTGATTTCGTTATACGAAAAATATCCTTGCCAAGACAAATTTGACTGAGCAAAAGTCATTTTCACCGCAAATAGAAAAAAGAGAGAAAGCAATTTTTTTGGCATAGAACAACAAATTGGTACACAAATATAGCACAAAGGAAAGGAAAATGTTTTTTGAATTTAATTTAACACATTCGTTTACTCCTTTTTGATCTTCTTCATCAAATAGTTTATAAACAAAAAAAGCCTCTATCCAAATGGATAAAGGCTTTAGTCAAATTAATAATTGAAATTAAACTACTCCTTGAGCTAGCATAGCATCGGCAACTTTTACAAATCCAGCAATATTTGCACCTCTTACATAGTCTGTGTAACCAGTGGCATCTGTACCGTATTTCACACAGGAAGTGTGAATATTGGTCATGATAGCTTGTAGTTTTTCATCTACTTCTTGGGCAGTCCAGCTTAAACGTAATGAATTTTGCGACATTTCGAGTCCAGAAGTTGCAACACCACCTGCATTAGAAGCTTTTCCAGGAGCAAACAAAATTTTGGCTTTTTGAAAAATATGAACAGCCTCTGGTGTTGATGGCATATTGGCTCCTTCGGCTACACAAATGCATCCATTTGCAATAAGAGTTTTAGCTTCTTCTTCATTCAATTCATTTTGAGTAGCGCAAGGCAGGGCAATATCGCATTTTACTTCCCAGGGACGTTTACCGGCAACAAATTTTGCAGTAGGATATTTTTGTACATAGTCACTTATTCTTCCTCTCAATTCATTTTTTATCAACATAACATGAGCCAATTTATCGGCATCTATTCCGTCTGCATCATAAATATATCCGCTAGAATCAGACAATGTTACGACTTTTCCTCCTAACTGTGTGGCTTTTTCAGCTGCATATTGAGCTACGTTTCCAGAACCTGAAATCACTACTGTTTTCCCTGTAAAATTCTCCCCTTTGGTAGCCAACATACTTTGTGCAAAATACACATCGCCATAGCCAGTTGCTTCTGGGCGAATAAGTGAACCTCCGTAAGAAATTCCTTTACCTGTTAAAACTCCAGTAAATTCATTTCGTAATCGTTTGTATTGACCAAACATATACCCAACTTCTCTTCCTCCTACTCCAATATCTCCTGCTGGTACATCGGTATTGTCTCCAATATGTTTGGCTAATTCGATCATAAAAGCTTGGCAAAAACGCATTACTTCGTTGTCTGATTTTCCTTTTGGATCAAAGTCAGATCCTCCTTTTCCGCCACCCATTGGTAAAGTTGTCAAACTGTTTTTGAAGGTTTGCTCAAAAGCCAAAAACTTTAAAATACTCAAATTTACAGATGGATGAAAACGCAATCCTCCTTTATAAGGACCTATTGCCGAATTCATTTGGATACGGAATCCTCTGTTTACTTGTGTAATTCCTTTATCATCAAGCCATACTACACGAAAAATAATAACCCTTTCGGCTTCGACCATTCGTTCTAAAAGCATTTGATTTTGATATTTCTTGTTTTCGGCAATAAAAGGGATCACTGTTTCGGCAACTTCTGTCACCGCTTGCAAAAATTCAGGTTCATTTGGGTTTTTTTTTGCTACAGATTCGATGAAATCTTTGATATTTTGTGACATGAAATTTAATGTATAAAATTTATTGATTAGTTTAATTTATTTAGCAAACATACATTATTTTAAAGTTATTTTGACTTTTTTGTTACTATTTTAAATCAAAATTATCCATTTATTAAGAATTTATAAAAAATTCAACATAAGAAATATCGTTTTTACGAAAACGATATAGTATTGATAACAAATATAAAGATATGTACTTTTATTTTATTTTTTTTATTTTAACAAATTCAATCTTATCAGTTTTTATATCTTTGTCGAGTCTCCAAAATACCACCATATATGTCTAAACTAAAAGCTATTGCGTTTTTAATTTTATTTTCTCTACCCTTTATTTCCTTTTCTCAGGGTGGCATTTCCCATTCTATAGGTGTAGAAGCTGGTGCGGTTCAATTTCGCTCAGACTATGGTCAACGTAATGATTTCGAAACCAACATAAAAAACACAGGTTTTGGAATAACCCTTATTGACTACATGAATTTTTCATACATGAACTTCAACAACAACTATTTTGCACAGCATTTTAGAGTAAGAAATGAATTGTCTTACATTAAATCTGATTTGCAACATTATGGTGAATGGACAGAAAAAAATAGTTTAGGCTCTAAATTATTAAAAGAAATGCGTGGTTCTACACAGATATTTAGTTTTGGTTCTATGTTAGAATATAGCTTTGTACACATTCATGATTTCGAAAGAACTTCTAATAGTTTTGCCCCTTTTATCGGCATAGGGCCTCAAATTAGTTTTTACTCTGCTACAGCAACCTCAACATTAGGGAATCTTGGAACTGCAGATACTACTCCTACTAAATACCTAACCTCATCTGATGGACATCCTTATGGATTTTCTAATGAAAATAAAGCTGTTTTTTCTATTGCATTAAACCTTGGTACCCGTTATAAACTGAGTCCATTATCTGACCTTATCTTTAATGTAAAGGCACAATATTTCAATTCGGATTGGGTTGATGGTCTTAATCCTAATAAAGAGATCTACGACGAAAACAAAAACAATGATTGGCTTACTTATATTGGAGTTGGATATATTTACTATCTATCTGAGTAAAATGTATTAATACAATTTAAAAACCCAACTTTGATGATTTTTCAAAGTTGGGTTTTTAAATTCTAGGCTATTGGAAACTTAAAGTCCGAATTAAACAAATTTTCGAATACTCATCATAATTCCAATATGCAAACCTTCATGAAAAGTATTGAATTCTATCGCTCCAACAACATTTTTCAAAATAAAACCTGTAGAAGTAGGATATTCTTGATAATTTAAAAAAACACCATTTTTGTAATCTTCTTCCAACTTATGCAAAGTATCAAATAACAAATCTTTTATTTCATCGGCCTCTTCTTGAGTTACATCACCCTCTGGCTTAGTGCCTTTTCTATATTTGTTAACCATTTCGTCCGAAACCATCATGGGTAATCCTGATAATTTATAAACTAATAATTGTTGAGTCACTACAATATGTCCTAAGTTCCAAATTAAATTATTAGTAAAACCTTCTGGAACTTTATTCAATTGTTCTAAAGAATAATTTTCAAAAAAAGCATTAAGCATTTTTCTGCTTGTAAGGTTAACTTCAAATGTTTCTTTCATAACTTGTTTTTTTTGTATAAAATTAAACATTTTACACATCTAATGTTTTCCTTTGTAATTAAATAAAAATTAAATGAACAAAATATACCACCTCTCTTCTTGCGACACTTGTCGAAAAATCATAAAAGCATTACCGGAAAATCATAATTTGGTTTTGCACGACATCAAACAAAATCCAATTACGACTGAAGAATTAGAAGAAATGTATCGCCTTGCTGGGAGCTACGAAGCTTTGTTTAGCAAAAAAGCACAATTGTACAAATCTCTAGACCTAAAAAACAAATCTCTTACCGAGGATGATTATAAAAAATACATCTTAGAACATTATACTTTTTTAAGTCGTCCTGTTTTTATTATAAATGATAAAATTTATATTGGAAACAGCTCACACAACATACAACAGGTACATCTAGCGTTGTAAAGACCTTATATTGTTTGGCACAAAAAATCTCGTCTGTTCAATTTCCTTTTATTGAAAAAAGTAAAGAGCAATCATTTTTTTGCAATCGCATTCCACTCCAAAAGCTTCCCAAAAACGGAATACGCAACACTCCAAACTTTTAACTATCTTTGAACACTTTTAGAAAAATATATGATACAATCTATGACTGGTTTTGGTAAAGCTACTTTGCAATTACCATCCAAAAAAATTACAGTTGAAGTAAAATCACTAAACAGTAAAGGTTTAGACTTAAACGTACGTATGCCTTCTCTATACCGTGAAATGGAGTTGGGTTTGCGTAACCAAATAGCTTTGAAATTAGAGAGAGGCAAAATAGATTTTTCTATTTTTATTGAAAATACTGCAGAGCAAACCTCTACAAAAGTAAATGTTCCTATCGTAAAAGCATACATTAGTCAACTAAGAGAAGTTTATGCAGATGCCGACGAAACCGAGTTGATGAAAATGGCCGTACGCATGCCCGACACCATGAAAATCGAGCGTGAAGAAATAGACGAGAATGATTGGATTCAAATTCAAACCACTATAGAAGAAGCCCTGCAAAATATCTTGAGCTTTCGTAAAGACGAAGGACTTTCATTAGAAAAAGAATTTCAAATACGAATTACCAATATTCGCCAATATATGAATGACGCTTTGGCATTAGACCCAGAACGCATTCAAGCCATAAAAGATCGCTTACAAACTGCTATCACTGAATTGAAAGTGAATGTTGATGAAAATCGCTTCGAACAGGAATTGATTTATTATCTTGAAAAATTGGATATTACCGAAGAAAAAGTCCGATTGACCAATCACCTCGATTATTTCTTGGAAACCATCAACGGAACAGAAGCCAACGGTAGAAAACTAGGATTCATCACCCAAGAAATGGGACGCGAAATCAATACTATGGGCTCCAAATCGAACCATGCACAAATGCAGAAATTGGTCGTAATGATGAAGGACGAATTGGAAAAAATTAAGGAACAGGTATTAAATGTTTTGTAACCCCTTAACCCCCGAATGGGGAACTTATATTAGGAGGCTATAAATTATAAATTAACTTAAAAATTCCTCCCCTTCGGGGAGGCAGGAGGGGATGAAAAAAGGAAAACTAATCGTGTTCTCGGCACCATCAGGGTCTGGAAAAACGACCATTGTTAAGCACTTACTAAAACAGGAAGATTTAGAATTAGAATTTTCAATTTCTGCCGCTACTCGTGAAGCTCGCGGACAGGAAATCAACGGAAAAGATTACTATTTTATGTCTCTAGAAGACTTTAAATCCCATATTCGAAACGAAGATTTTGTGGAGTGGAAAGAAGTCTATAGAGATAATTTTTATGGCACTCTAAAAAGCGAAGTAGAACGTATTTGGGCCTTGGGCAAAAACGTTATTTTTGATATTGATGTAGCAGGAGGTTTACGAATCAAACATAAATTCCCAGAAGAAACTCTTGCCGTATTTGTAAAACCACCAAGTGTAGATGAGCTTAAAAGAAGATTAAAAGAGCGCTCTACCGAAAGCGAAGACAAAATCAATATGCGAATTGCTAAAGCCCATGTTGAACTCGCAACTGCACCCCAATTTGACGTCGTTATCAAAAACTATGATTTGGAAATTGCATTAGAAGAGGCACATCAATTAGTGAAGAATTTTGTTTCTAAATAATTTAACATTTGAAAGATTTAATAATTGAAGAACTGAGAAAAGCTACTTAATTTTTAAATCTTTTAATTTTTAAATCTTTCATTTAAGTTTATGAAAATCGGTCTTTATTTCGGTACTTACAATCCCATTCATGTAGGGCATTTAATTATTGCCAATCACATGGCTGAGTTTGCCGATTTGGATCAGGTTTGGATGGTGGTTACCCCTCATAATCCACTCAAAAAGAAAGTTACTTTACTAGACGATCAACAGCGACTGCAAATGGTTTATTTGGCTACCGAAGATTTTCCAAAAATAAAACCATCAGATATTGAGTTCAAATTACCTCAACCCAATTACACTGTGAATACTCTAGCTCATTTACTGGATAAATATCCGCAACATGAATTTTCATTGATAATGGGGGAAGACAATTTAAAAACACTTCATAAATGGAAAAACTATGAAGTGATTTTAGAAAATCATGATATTTACGTTTATCCAAGACTCTCAGCTGAAGAAGAAAATCTCGAACTTAAATCGCACCCAAAAGTTCAAATAATTGACGCCCCAATTGTCGAAATTTCGTCAACTTTCATCCGAAACAATATCAAAAAAGGCAAAAACATTCAACCTCTATTACCCTCAAAAGTTTGGGATTATATAGACCACAATAATTTTTATAAAAAGTAAAAAGGTTCTCAAAAGATAAGTCTTAACATAGTTTTAAAAGCATTCGGGTAAAGGTTTCTTAAATTTGATGTTTAAACAGCAAACACATAAATAATTATGTTAAACTTCGAATTATACAATCCTACCAAATTGGTTTTTGGGAAAGGTCAGATAGAAAAATTACCAACATTAATTCCTGCAAATTCAAAAATTCTTTTGGCATTCGGAGGCGGAAGTATTTTTAAAAATGGAGTTCACGAGCAAGTTCGCAAGAGTCTAGAAGGTTATAACATTACCGAATTTGGCGGAATTGAAGCCAATCCTCATTTTGAAACTTTAATGAAAGCAGTTGCTATTATCCGGGAACAAAAAATCGATTTTATCCTGGCTGTTGGTGGCGGAAGCGTAATAGATGGCGTAAAATTTATTTCGGCTGCCGTTCCTTTTGAAGGAGACCCGATCGACATTCTTAAGAAAAGAATCATTTTCAAAGAAGGAGCAACTGTAATTCCTTTTGGAACCGTTTTGACATTGCCTGCTACTGGAAGCGAAATGAATTCTGGATCGGTCGTAACCATTGCTACTACACAAGAAAAATTAGATTTTGGAGGTTCTGCTATGTTTCCGAAATTTTCTATTTGCGACCCAACTGTTATCACATCATTACCCAAAAAACAAATACAAAACGGTGTAGTAGATGCCTACACTCATGTTTTAGAACAATACTTAACTTATGTACATTCGGGCTTTTTACAAGATCGAATTTCCGAAAGCATCTTACAAACCTTGATTCAGGTAGGACCTGATGTTGCTGAAAACCCAACCAATTATGATTTGGCATCCAATTTTATGTGGAGTTGTACTATGGCTCTCAATGGATTAATTCAAAAAGGAGTTCCAACAGACTGGGCAACACATATGATTGGTCACGAATTGACCGCTCTTTACGGAATCGATCATGCCAGAACGCTAGCCATCATTGGGCCAAACTTATATAAAGTGATGTTTGAAACCAAAAAAGAAAAATTAGCTCAATACGGAAAAAGAGTGTTTAATTTAACTGGAAACGAAAACGAAATGGCAACCCAAGCCATTGAGAAAACTATTGCTTTTTTTCATACCATGGGAATGAAAACACAACTCTCAGAAAATGCTGAAAACATAAACAATACAGCCGAATTTATTGTAGATCGATTTGAAAAAAGAGGATGGAAAGCTCTGGGAGAAAAACAAAATATTACTTTAGAAAAAGTGAAAGAAATAGTCTCGATGAGTTATTAACAATGTGATAAAATAAAAAAAGGCGATCTTATAACCAGTAAGAACGCCTTTTAAAATACTAAAACAAAACTAACTAACTCAATCTTCATATTAAATTCTAATCCTAATTTTTATTATAACTAACAACGTAAGGATTATAGAAAAATTGTGTAGAAATCAAAAAAAATTAAAAAAAAATTATTTTTTTAGCAAAAACGTTGCTAAACCCTATAAAATCAAGGCTTCTCTCAAAAAAAACATTTGCTTTATTGATGGATTTTTAAGTAATTTGGTGAAATTTAATTAAAGAATGGCGGATAATTTAAAATTTGCAGTAATTGGTGGTGGAAGCTGGGCAACTGCCATAGCCAAAATGTTATGTGTAAATCTTCCTGAGATTTCATGGTACATGCGAAATGACACTGCAATAGAACACATCAAAAATCACAGACACAACCCAAATTATTTAAGCTCTGTAGAATTTGACATTACAAAACTCAAACTTACCAACGACATCAACGAAGCTGTAGCTTATGCTGATTATATCATTTTTGCAATTCCTTCAGCGTTTTTGAACAGTGAGTTAGAAAAACTAACCGTTTCCTTAAAAAACAAAATAATATTTTCAGCCATCAAAGGAATTGTTCCAGAAACGAGCTTAATTGTTGGTGAACATTTTCATTACAAATATGATATTCCTTATTACAATATTGGTGTAATTACCGGTCCTTGTCATGCCGAAGAGGTAGCCCTAGAAAGACTTTCTTATTTAACCATTGCATGTGGAGATCCTGACAAAGCCTCGATTGTGGCCAAAAATTTATCCAGCAATTATATCAATGCCAAAATATCTGATGACATTATTGGAACAGAATATGCGGCTATGCTAAAAAATATTTATGCAGTTGCAGCTGGTATCGCTCACGGACTGGGCTATGGCGATAATTTTCAATCTGTAATTATGAGCAATGCCATACGTGAGATGAAAAAATTTATTAAAAAAGTTCACAAAATGAAACGCAACATCAATGATTCGGCCTATTTGGGAGATTTATTGGTAACAGGCTATTCTATATTTTCAAGAAATAGAATGTTTGGAAATATGATTGGTAAAGGCTATACCGTAAAATCAGCTCAGATGGAAATGAGTATGGTTGCAGAAGGATATTATGCCGTAAAAAGTGCTTACAAACTCAACCAAGGTTATGGCGCAAAAACTCCTATTATCGATGCTGTTTATAGCATTTTGTACGAAGGAAAAAATGCCAAAGTTGTATTTAAAAAATTAACCGAAGAACTAGATTAACAATCGTTCCTATAAAATCAAAAAAGGCATTTTCTAATTGAAAAAATGCCTTTTTTTACTTATTCTCCTTTTTTATTTCACCATAACTCCCTCTACAAATAAAATAGGCACTTCTTCAGTATCCTTTTCATTGATAGAATTTGCTTTGAAAATAAATTTCTTATCGTACAAAGTATTCCCAATAAAGTAAGTAACCATAAACTCATTGTTAAGCGCAAGAACACTTTTTTCTATCATTTCAATTTTTACAACTGAAACAGCAGGAATTTCCATAAAAGCATGACGTAAAAGTGATGTCTTTTTCATTTCTCCATCAATGGTTCCAAAAGCTTTTGAAACAACCATCACGCTGTCTAATTGAAAATCACTGTCATTTATCAAGTAAGCATACCACACTTTCTCCATAAAATCATCACTCCATTCTTGGACTGCGGCAATGAATACGTTTTCTACTTCGGGAATAGTTATGTCTTTCTTCATATTTAAATAAAAAAAACAAAAGTGATTAGTAAGATATTTTTAATAACTCACTAATCACCATTTGATAGTTACTTGATTTATATACTTGATTTAAATTGTTCTAAGAAACGTACATCATTTTCATAAAACATACGAATATCTCCAATTTGATATAATAACATAGCAATACGCTCGATTCCCATTCCAAATGCAAAACCGTTATACTCCGCTGGATTTATTCCGCAATTGGTAAGAACGTTTGGATCTACCATTCCGCAGCCCATAATTTCTAACCATCCTGTTCCTTTTGTAATACGGTAATCGGTTTCTGTTTTTAGTCCCCAATAAATATCAACCTCTGCACTTGGCTCTGTAAAAGGAAAATAAGAAGGGCGTAATCTTATTTTAGACTTTCCAAACATCTCTTTTGTAAAATACAAAAGCGTTTGTTTTAGGTCGGCAAAAGAAACATTTTTGTCAATATACAATCCTTCTACTTGATGAAAAATACAGTGCGAACGAGAGGAAACAGCTTCGTTACGAAAAACTCTACCGGGTGAAATTGTTCTAATTGGCGGTTTGTTATTCTCCATATAGCGAACTTGAACTGATGAAGTATGAGTACGCAATAAAATATCTGGATTGGTTTGAATAAAGAAAGTGTCTTGCATATCACGAGCCGGATGGTATTCCGGCAAGTTTAATGCTGTAAAATTATGCCAATCATCTTCGATTTCTGGACCTTCTGAAACATTGAAACCAATGTTAGAAAAAACATCAATAATTTGATTTTTTACTAATGAAATGGGATGACGAGAACCAATAATTGATGGTTCGGAAGTACGCGTTAAATCGCCGTATATTCCTTTACTTTCTTCATTATTGGCAAAGGCTTCTTGGATGGTTTTTACTTTATCTTCGGCTGATGTTTTAAGTAAATTAATTACCTGACCGAATTCCTTTTTTTGATCATTAGGAACGTTTTTAAATTCAGCAAAAAGGTCTTTCAATAAACCTTTGCTTCCTAAGAACTTTATTCTAAATGCTTCTAATTCTGCTGGATTTTGAGTATAGAAAGCCTGTGCTTCACCAATATACTCTTTAATCTTATCTATCATCTGTCTTTTACTAAAGTTGCAAAAATAAGCAATTTGTTTCAAGTTTTGGACTTAAAAATTTAAACTTTCTCTTCAAAATTTTGGGTTACATTCTAACCTTGTCCATTTTAAGCTATTTGCTAAAAAAATTCTTGAATGACTCTGGCTGTAAATAATCTTGCTCCAGTATCATTCATATGTCCGCAAGAAGAAAAATATTTATCTTCTACGACTACATTTTCATAATTATAAATCTCTGGGTAGGTTTTTTTTACTTTATCAAAATAATTCATTCCAGTCACATTTTCACACATTGGTGTCATTATTGCGATAAAGTTAATATTATTGGCTTTGCAAATATTTTTAATGTCTTCGTAATATTTATTATGTGGCAAAGGATTTAGACTAACAATATTGTTTTTCATATTACCTTTTTTATTTTTTACCAACGGATAATATCCATCATTTGCTAATGCACTTGATTTTTCTTTCTGAGTCGTTTTTACAACTTCTCTAAAACCAATTTGAGGATCAAATTCGATATATCTATAAAATGGAATATAGTATAAATAATCAAAATCTGGTTCTTTAGAAAAATGCTCTTTAATAATATCCGAATGGTGCAAGTAGGGTAAAAACTTTGCCGAAATCCCATCGGCTCTATGCTCATTAGAAAGATTTAAATCTGCTTCTAGAATTATGTTTTTGATTTTATACTGGCGTTCTATCATCAACTTCAATAACAAATCTGCTTCAAACAAATGTCCGCCACTCATTCCATAATTGAAGGTTTTTAATCCCTTATCTTCGAACATCTGAGAAACAAAATGATTATTGGCTCTTGAAGAACCTAAAATAACCACATCATAGGCTCTCTCTTTAGAATTGAATACATAATCTATCTTGGCTCTGTTTTTAGATTGTAAATAAACAAAAGTATAAAGCACATCCAAAACCACTGCTACTAAAATTAGTATCACTAAAATTTTGACTATGTAAACTAAAAATTTCTTCATTAAAATTGAAAATATATAAATTCTTTATAATCTGTAAAAGTTCCAAAGGCCATTATGGTAGTTATTGCAAGAGCTAATTTTAACAAGCTTCGTTTTCCCGATAGCGGTTCAATTTTATTACGATTGTTCCATTCAATCCAAACAAAAAGTAAGACCATAATCAATAGTTCGTAATTGTATCGTTGATTGGTAAGGAATTGAGAGGTAAATTCACCGTTCATTACAATTCTTTTCAAATACAAAACCGCATCTGTTATCGTTTTGGCTCTGAAAAAAACCCAAGCCACACATGTAATAGAAAAGGTATATAAAATACTCAAAAGTACTTTGGCCGAATCGAAATTGAATTTCAATTCGATATTCCCCATATTGTTACGATTACTATTGGATAAAATCAATGGCAGAAAATACACTGCATTGATAAATCCCCAAACAATATAAGTCCAATTGGCTCCATGCCAAAAACCACTAACCACAAAAATGATAAAAGTGTTTCTGATTTTCATTGACAATCCTCCTTTGCTACCTCCTAACGGAATGTATAAATAATCCCGAAACCAAGACGAAAGCGAAATATGCCAACGGCGCCAAAACTCGGCAATATCTCTAGAGAAATAAGGGTAATTGAAGTTTCTTAACAAATCGATTCCAAATAACTTGGACATTCCCAAAGCCATATCCGAATAACCTGAGAAATCGCCATAAATTTGAAAAGCAAAATAAACCGCTCCAAGAATTAATGACAATGAATTCATTGATGCATAATTGTCAAAAACGGCATTAGCATAAGTAGCACAAGTATCGGCAATGACCACTTTTTTTACCAAACCCCAAATCAATTGGCAGATTCCTTCTTTGGCAGTTTCAAAATTGAAAGTTCTTTTTACTTTTACCTGTGGCAACAAATGCGTTGCTCTTTCGATGGGGCCTGCCACCAAAAGAGGAAAGTAACTCACAAACAGAGAGTAATCCACAAAATTATATTCGGCTTTGATTCTTTTGTAATAAATATCAATTACATAAGACAAACCGTGGAAAGTATAAAAAGAAATTCCAACGGGTAAAATAACATCTAATAAAAGAGGACTTGCTTTAAATCCAACATCTGTAAGCAATTCGGCAAATGAACTTGCAAAAAAGTTATAGTACTTAAAAACTCCCAGAAAACCTAAATTGATTACAATACTTAACCAAAACCAGAACTTTCGACCGCTCTCTTTATTACTTCTTTCGATTCGAATTCCGGTGTAATAATCTAAAAAAGTGGAAAATACTAACAGAAACAAGAATCGCCAGTCCCAGCAGGAATAAAAATAATAACTGGCTATAATCAATACTGCATTTTGGGTGCTCTTATTTTTATTAAAAACAAACCAATACAGTAAAAATATAATAGGTAAAAAAACAGCAAAAGCCAGTGAATTGAAAAACATAATAGCATTAACGAATTTGGACGGGCAAATTTAGAGTAAAAATACGCATCAAATATCTGTGAGAATTAAATAAAATAAACCCGTTCAAAATAAAATTTGGAATTCATTACTAATCTATAAGGCCTCTTTCTAGAAAATAATTGACAATGGCTTCTTTCATCAAAACCGATTGTTCACCAGCTTTTAACGATGGTAATTGTTCTTTCACTTTATAATGAGGCCAACCTTCGTCATCAAAAAAATCGAATTCATAAAAACCATAAGGTTCTAATAAGCGACAAATAGCAATGTGCATCAAATTGAGTTTTTCGTCTTTTTTGAATTCACGATGCAACTGACCTAGTTCTTGAACCCCGATTAAATAAATTATGGCATCCAAATCCAGGTCTTCTCCTTGCGAAAATTGATTGGAAAGTATGGTGACCAAACGCTCCCAGCGTTCTTTTAATTGTATATCTCTTGACATTTGATTTTTGATATAAGATTAATGATTCGAAAAAAAATCATTCCTATGTTCTAAAATTATTTCGACAAAGATAGTCACTGCATATTTGACTTTTCTGTTTTCTTTTCCCAATTTTCTTTATTCTTCTATCTTTGCGCTATTTTACACTATTACATTATGACATTTTTTGATATTATCGTAGGTGGATTATTAGGTTATTCCTTGTACAAAGGAATTCGAAATGGTCTTTTTGTAGAACTTGCTTCTTTTGTTTCGCTCCTTTTAGGTATTTATGTAGCCATAAAATTTTCGGATATTCTAAAAAATATCTTATCTGGTTGGTTACACTGGAATCCTTATACGATTCAAATATTTGCTTTTGTACTCACTTTTATAATTGTAGTAATTGGTATCTATTTGCTAGGAAAGTTCTTGACATCAGTTGCTGATTTTGCCTTTTTGGGTTGGATAAATTATTTAGGAGGCGGGCTTTTTAGGGTACTAAAAACGGTTTTAATCATCAGCATCTTTCTAACTATTTTTGAAAAAATAAATTATAAAAATTATCTAGCCAAAAAAGAAACTCTAGACAAATCAATCTTTTTTAATCCAATTCAAAAAACGGCTGGGTTTATCTTCCCATCAATTGAGAAATGGTATGATAAGACAAGGAAGTAATTTTTAAAATACCTTTTATTAAGAAATATTACATTTCTTTCCTTTAAAAAAAATAGCCCATAGTAGAAATTCTATGGGCTATTTTTTTTAAACTATATATCTTTTTGATAAAACTTATATCAGTAATAATAGTTTTTAGTTCTTAAATTCTTTCACTTCCTTTATCGCACTACTTTCGATCCAGCCTTCGGTACCATCGGTGAGTTCAATTTTTTTCCAACCTTCTAATGATTCTTCCACATAAACTTTGGTTCCTTCGTGTAAGGTAAAAATAGAGTTACTACCATTTTGCGGCTCACTTTTTACTTCGGCAGCTTCTGCAAAAACGATAGCTATTCTTTCGTTGTCAAAATGGTTTTTTTCAAAAAAGGCAACAGCAACACTCATTAGAACCAATAAAAGGAGGATAAACATGGATACAAAAAAGATTCTTTTGCTTAAGACGGTTTGCGAAAAATAATACCCAATAAATAACAACAAAAAAACCACTGCCAACCCAACTGAAATATAGGCCCACCCATCAAATGAATAAATGGCTGTAAAATCACGAAGCAATTTTGCAAAACCTACTTTTGGAATGACTTTTATTTCATCAATAGTTCTCTTTTGAGCAAATTTTATATTGTTTAGAGCTGCTGCATTGTCAGGATCCAAAACCAATGCTTTCTCGTAATTGTAAATCGCTGGAGCTGTTTTTTGTAATTTGTAATAACAATTTCCAAGATTGAAATACAATTCGGCTGACTCCTTATTGGTTTTCAAAACAGATTCATAAGCTTCTATAGCAAGTTCATATTTGCCATCTTTATACAAATCATTCCCTTTTTCAAAACCAGTTTGGGCAAAGAAAACTTGTGAGATGAATAAGAATATGTAAAAAATATTTTTCATTTTAAATAAATATCAAATTGCAATTTGAAAATTAAATCTGTTTTTCTAATTCAGAAATGATTACCACCGCTTTATCAAAATCGTGTTGTATTGTTGCACTAGATGATGGTGCGTATCTAGCAATCTCACAATTCTCAGTCAATGCAATAAAATCATTAACTACCTGAGGATTTGCATTTTTAGACAACAATAACTCTCGAATATTATCTTTGCTCATTTCAGAGGTTTCGATATGTAATTTGGCTTTCAAGAAATTGTGCATTGCTTTTTCTAACGCTACATAGAAAGGCTCCTTGTTATTGATCTGTTTTTTGGCTTCGGACAAATATTTCTTGGCCAATTTGTTGTTCATTTTAATTCTGTTTCCAAAAACATCGCTATCGATAGCTTCTTTTTTCTTCTTAAATAATACAATTATCGGAAGCAATAAAAATGGTAAAAGTAATAGTGTGTAGAACTTATTAGATCCTAAAAAAGGAGGCTCATTTTTGGTTACAAGATCTGTTCTTAAATCAATATATCTAAATTGCTCTACAGGATCAATTCTGTTTTTTCCAGCACTAGCCGTAGATTGCGCGTCGGCAGATTGCGAAGGCCCATCTAAAACACTGATTTTTATCTCATCTGAACTTATCGTTTTGTAAGTTCCTGTATTTAAATCAAAATACGAAAAATGTAATGGTTTAATAACATAATCCCCTTTATATTGAGGCACAATGGTATAGGAATCACTGATTTTTCCATTCATTCCAGACAATGGTGTGTTTACTTTTTCGGTGTGAACAGGATCATACATCTCTAGGGCGTTAGGCACTACAGGTTTAGGCAACGTAAATAATTTTAGATTCCCTGTACCGGCAACACTTAAAACAAGATCTAAACTTTCCCCGTTTTTCAAAGTGGTTTTAGAAGGAACTGCTTTGAAATCAAATTTCCCAACAGCTCCAGTAAAATCAACTGGTTTTCCTGCTTCTGGTAACGCTTTTACATTAATGGTTTTGGCTCCAGCCGAAACTCTTTTATTTCCATCAGTAACCAAGACACGACCAAACATATCTCTACGATTTGTTGGCAACTGCACATCAATATCCATTGCTAATGGTTCGATAAGAAGTTTTCCTGATTTTTGAGGGTATAGAATTACCTTTTTCAATACGATATAGCGATATCTTTCCCCTTTAAACATTCCCTCTTCGGCAACCAATTGTTTGATATCAATGTTTTGGCTCCAAAAATCATTGTATTTAGGTTTACTAAGCTCTTTCCAGTTTGAAATTCCAATATTGTAACTGAAATACAATTTATAAACTACCGTAATCGGCTGATTGATATACGGATTTGTATTGGTAATATCGGCCACTAAATACAGATTATCATCTGCAGAAATTTGAGAATCATTAGGATCTCTTGGTTGTTCTGTAGCAGCGGTAACATTTATTTTGATAGGTTGTGTTTTATAAATCTGGCCGTTAAACTCGATAACAGCTTGTTTGATTGTTAATGTCCCTTTTTGAGTAGGTAATAAAAAATAGGAATAACTTTTTTCAAAAGATGTCTTTCCATTGATCCAAGATTGACTCACTTGTTGACTTGGCCCAGCTATAATCCTGAAACCTTCAAAATTAGGTTGTACAAAATTATCTCCATCAATATTCATCACAAAATCAATACGAAGCCTCTCGTTGAGTCCGAGCGTCGTTTTGCTTACTCTTGCTTCAAATTGTACTTGAGCCAAAAGTCCTTGACAACAGAATAAAAATAGAATAAAAAATTTCTTCATTATTTGTTTTATCTTTTTGTATTTTAAATTTTAATCCAAAAATTATACCCTATCAAAATCAGGATTACCAATCTTTCTCAGCTTTTCTAGGTGTTCCTTTTACTTTATTAGCGTTTACTTTGTCTTGTATTTTCTTTTCTTCATTGTTTACCGCATCCAAAAGATTTTCTAGACGTTCTTTTGAAATTCCTCCTGGTTTTGGTTTGGGTTGCCCTTGATCGTCTTTGGGTTTCCCATCGTTGTTTTTGTTTTGATCGCCTTCTTTTTTATCGTCTTTTTTGTCTTTGTCGCCGTCTTTTTTGTCTTGATCTTTCTTGTCGTCTTTTTTATCTTTATCCTTGTCTTTGTCCTTATCCTTGTCTTTGTTTTTATCTTTATTCTTATCGTCTTTTGGAGGCGGATTATCTTTAAGCATTTTTTTGGCCAAAGCAAAATTATAACGTGTTTCCTCATCTGTAGGATCATTTCTCAATGCATTTTTATACGCTTCAACTGCTTGGGTATAATCTTTCTCTTTCATAAAAACATTTCCTAAATTGTGAAATGCTTTGTGTTTTTGAGATCTTGTTTTTAAGTTTTTTAGGGCATTAGCATACGCAAATTTAGATTCAGAAAATTGATTTTGTCTGTAAATGGCATTCCCTAAATTATAGGAAGCTACTGTTCTATTTGGAAATTTAGAGCGTGAAATTCTGTAATTGGCTTCGGCATCTACAAATTTTTTCGCTACATATTCCTCGTTTGCTTCAGGCAAAACTTTGTCTTTCTCTTGTGCATTGGCTACAAAAGTTAAAAGCAATACTAGTAAGTATATAATTGTATTTTTCATTTTCTTTGGTTCCTTTCAAGACATAAATCAAAAAAAAGATTACGGATATCTTGTTTTAATAGCTTATTTATTTTCATTAAATAAATCCAGTTTCTTTACCCAATTTGTTTTGCGATCCAGCAAGAAAATATCTGCAAAAATCAAAAGAAAAGCAAATCCCAAAAACCATTGAAACTGCGATTCAAAATCGGCCATTTGGGTAGCTTCAAATTCGGTTTTCTGAATTTTATCTAACGTAGCTTTGATATAATCTATAACGTCATGCGTATTATTTCCATTAACATAACCTCCTCCTGTGATTTTGGCAATCGTAGCCAAACTGTTTTGGTTTAATTTGGTAATTACAATTTCACCGTTTTGATCTCTTTGGTAGCTCTCCACAATTCCGTTTCGTTTTAACGGAATGGTTCCACCTTTCTCTGTACCAAGACCAATAGTAACGATTTTCATTCCTAATTTTTTGGCCTCTTCAGCAGCTGCTGTTGCTCCTTCTGAATGGTCTTCACCATCAGAAATCATGATTAGCAATTTGCTGGTTTTGCTTTTGTCATCAAAATAAGTTCCTGATAATTTTATGGCTTCATCTAAAGATGTTCCTTGAGACGAAACCATTCCTGGCGACATGCTTTGCAAAAACATTTTGGCCACACTATAATCAGTGGTAATAGGTAACACTGGAAAAGCACTTCCTGCATAGGCCACAATTCCAATTCTGTCGCTTCCTAATTGATTTATAATTTGAGAAACGATTTGTTTGCTTTTTTCCAAACGGTTTGGTGCCACATCTTCGGCCAACATACTTTTGGAAACGTCCATTGCAAAAACAATGTCTATACCTTCTCTTTTTACCGTTTCTACTTTGGTTCCTATTTTTGGGTTGACCAATGCGATAATCAATGCTGTTAATGCCAAAAGCAAAACAATAATTTTTAGAATAGGTTTAAAAACAGAGCGTTCTGGACTAAGTCTTTTGATTATTTCTAAATCGCCAAACTCGCGTTGTTTTCTTTTTTTCCAATATAAATTATACAGAAAAATGACCACCACAACGGGCAGTATAAAAAGTAAGTATAAATATTTTTGCTCTTCTAATTCCATTCTTTTGTTTTCAGTATTTGGTCACAGAAAAAACTGAGACAAACAACACTATTTTATATAAAACTTCTATAAACTGTTTTGCGTAAACCAATTTCTACTAATAATAAAAATCCAGCTAATAATGCAAAAGGTCTGTATTTTTCATCATAATCATAGAATTTCAGTTCTTCGATTTCGGTGGTTTCTAGTTTATTAATTTCGTTATAAATCTGTGCTAATTTATCATTACTAGTTGCTCTAAAATATTTTCCTCCTGTTTTTCTGGCAATATTTTTCATCAATTGCTCATCGATTTCTACTTTCATCATTTGGAAAAGCAATTGTCCATTTGCTCCAATTGCATAAGGCGATTCGGCCATTCCGTTTGATCCAATACCAATAGTATATACTTTTATACCATACTGTTGGGCGATATCTGATGCTGTTTCTGGCTCGATAAAACCTGCATTGTTAACACCATCTGTAAGCAAAATAACTACTTTACTTTTGGCTTTACTGTCTTTTAATCGGTTTACAGCTGTTGCCAATCCCATACCGATTCCAGTACCATCTTGCAAAATATTATCGTATTTTATACTACGAATAGCATCTAAGATTACGGCTTTATCGCTGGTTACTGGTGATTTTGTATAAGCTTCGGAAGCATAAACAACAAGTCCTATTCTATCGTTGGGTCTTTCCTCCACAAAAACCGAAGCGACTCTTTTTAAGGCTTCCATTCTATTGGGTTTAAGATCCTTGGCTAGCATACTTCCGGACACATCAACCGCCACTACAATATCAATTCCTTTAGTTGTTTTGGTTCTATTACTAATATCTACCGTTCTTGGTCTTGCCAATGCGATAATTATACATGATAATGCCAATATTCGCATTACATCCAAAACTGGTTTGCATTTGGCTAATACAGAATCGGATCCTTTGAATCCCTGCAAAGAACTCATTTTTAGAGAGGCTGTTTGCTGATTTCGTTTCCAGAATAACCAAGCAATTGCAACAGGTATTAGAAGAAACAACCAAAAAAACTCTGGATTTAAAAAGGTTATTTTTGCCATTAGTTACTTGCTAATTTAAGTTCTATTGAATTCAAAATACGGGCAGATAATTCTGTTGCATATTTATCCCCTTCTTCATGAAGGATCATTATTTGTTGTAATCCTCCTGCTTGTCCAAAAAGCACAATTTCATAATATATTTTGGTACTTGTTTGACTATTACTATCAATTCTAGTAAATGTTCCGTATCCTTTTTTACCTGTTATTCCGTTGTTTGTCTGGAAATCTTCTTCCTTAACAATCATGTTTTGTGCCCCTTGTGTTTCTAATATTTTCAAAGAACTTTCAATTGCTTTAGACAAATCGAGTGTGGTTTCTTGTTTAAATTTCATCGTAGAAACCATGATGTAAAAATTATCCAATAAACTTCCGTACCCAAAGGATTGCATTTCTTTGATGAGTGCCATACCTTCTTTCGGTAATGTTTTGGTCAAGTCCATTCGTTTTAAAACTTTTGGGCTTTCAACGATTACACCTGGATTTCCATATTCGCTCTTTACCCACTCGCCTTCTAATAATTCTTTGGTTGGATGACCAAGTAGATTATCTTTTACATAATCAAAACCTTTGGTGGCAATGAAATAAGTTGTGGTTGCAAAAAGTAAAAAAACAACAGAACCTACAGCAATCGCTATACGTTGATTTCTCTTTTTTCTAAGTAATATTTGAATTTGTTTTTGCTTTTGTACTTCGTTTAAAAGAGTGTCTTCTTCAATAGGTACCTCAACAGGAATTGCTTCATCGAGCGTTAAAATTGTCTTTTGGATTTTATTTCTATCCTCAGTAATCTCAAATTCTAAAGGAGTAGATTTGGCAAATTTTACTAAATCAGCTTGTTTTAAAACAGCAAATAAATTTTCTATAGTTTCTTGTGAAAGCTTCATTTTCTTTTTTTGCGAAGCTGATTTTAGCCCTTCAATTAACTCAGAAGTAGTGCTTTCCATTGCAGGAATCTCAATTGCTTCCTCGATATAATTTCGTGCAATATCTGTCAATTCGCTATAATAAGCTTTGATATCACCGTGTTGCCAAAGTTCTTTTTTCTCTAAGCTATTAAGTAAAATAGTAGCTTTCTCGATAGGAGTTTTATAAACTTCTTCTTCGATTACTTTTTTCTGACGAATTTTAAGATACCAATAGACAAAAACACCAACGCCTACTAACAACAAAATTCCTAAAAGATATTTCCACCAGTCACTAGATTCTTGTGCTTTCACAATATCTTTTATGTCATACATTTTTTGTCTTAACGTATCGACTTGAACATTAGCGACCTCAACTTTTATCGAGTCGGATAAAAACTCTTTATTGTTGATTAAGATTCTAATGCTTGGTATAGTGTATTTACCCGAGTCAAATTGGGTTAAACCATATTTTTTAATTAATTCATAGCGATCATCTTTCTTAACTGTATCAATCGGATACGATTCAATTACCTCAAGAGCTCCAATCATTTTAAGTTTTGGAAAAACCACTTTAGACAACGTATCTACCGAAGTTTTTAAAGTCAATTTAAACTCAGCTCCAATTTTAGCTTTTGTTGTATCTATAGAGGTTTCAACCTTTTTTTGTTGGGCAAAAATTGAGGTTGAAAACAATATTAATAGTAGGTAAAGTTTAATTTTCATTTAGATATTATTTTAAACCTAATAGGTTTTAAAAATCTGTTAGGTTTGTCTTATCGTGATTTAAAATAGCCTAATAATTTAGTAACATAACTTTCATCCACTCGTGTATTCACAACACCTGCTCCAGACTTACTAAAAATTTCTTTGAAATAATTTACATTATTGTGATAGTTCTTCTCGTAGTTGGCACGTACTGATTTGGAACCTGTATTGATCAATCTTATTTCTCCCGTTTCGGCATCTTGCATCGAAACTATTCCTAAATCTGGCATTTTTTCTTCGCGAATATCATAAACTCTGATACCTGTAATATCATGTTTTTTGGAAGCTATTTTCAAAGTATGCTCATACTCGGCAGCCATAAAATCAGAAATAACAAATACGATAGCTTTCTTTTTTTGTGTACCTGATAAAAATTTTAAAGCTTGAGCGATATCTGTTTTGTAACTTTTGGGTTCAAATTCTATCAACTCACGAATGATACGAAGTACATGAGATCTTCCTTTTTTGGGCGGAATGTACAATTCGATTTGATCTGAAAATAAAATCAATCCAATTTTATCATTATTTTGAGTAGCCGAAAAAGCCATTGTTGCAGCAATTTCAGTAACGATTTCTTTCTTAAATTGATTTCTAGAACCAAAACTTTCTGAACCCGAAATATCAACCATCAACATCATGGTTAATTCTCGTTCTTCCTCAAAAACTTTTACGTGAGCTTCGTTGTATCTGGCTGTTACATTCCAATCGATACTACGAATGTCATCTCCAAATTGATACTGACGAACTTCACTGAAAGTCATACCACGCCCTTTGAACGATGTATGATATTCTCCCGAGAAGATATGATCGCTCAATCTTCGGGTTTTAATTTCAATCTTACGTACTTTTTTTAAAAGCTCTTTTGTATCCATTCTTTTAGTGATTAGTGAATAGTAATTAGTGAATAGCAAAAGCAAAAAAGCCAATTACCAATCACTCTTTACTAATTACTATTAGGGTACTTCAATTTCGTTGATGATTTTATTGATGATATCTACAGACGTAACATTTTCTGCTTCTGCCTCATAGGTAATTCCAATTCTGTGACGTAAAATATCATGTACAACTGCACGAACATCTTCTGGAATTACATAACCACGACGTTTGATAAAAGCATAACATTTTGCAGCAGTAGCTAAGTTAATGCTTCCACGAGGAGATGCTCCAAAACTGATTAAAGGTTTCAAATCAGCTAATTTATATTTCTCTGGATAACGAGTTGCAAAAATAATATCCAATATGTATTTTTCGATTTTCTCATCCATGTACACCTCACGAACCGCTTCTTGCGCACGCAAAATTTGATCTACAGAAACTACAGGATTTACTTTCTCAAAACTTCCTTTTAGGTTTTGACGAATTACCAAACGTTCGTCTTCCATTTTTGGATAATCGATAACCGTTTTCAACATAAAACGATCCACTTGTGCTTCTGGCAATTGATACGTTCCTTCTTGTTCAACAGGGTTTTGTGTTGCTAATACTAAGAATGGCTTATCTAATTTGAAAGTAGTATCGCCAATGGTAACTTGTTTTTCTTGCATAGCCTCAAGTAAAGCCGATTGCACTTTGGCTGGAGCACGGTTAATCTCATCGGCAAGGACAAAATTGGCAAAAATAGGTCCTTTTTTGATAGAGAAATCATTCGACTTAATATTATAAATCATTGTACCAATAACGTCCGCAGGTAATAAATCTGGAGTAAACTGAATTCTACTAAAAGTACCTTGAATGGCTTGAGAAAGTGTATTTATGGCTAATGTTTTTGCCAATCCAGGAACACCTTCTAACAAAATGTGCCCTTGACCCAAAAGACCAATTAACAATCGTTCGACCATGTGTTTTTGACCTACAATAACTTTGTTCATCTCCATTGTCAGAAGGTCTATAAAAGCACTCTCTCTCTCTATTTTTTCATTGATAGCTCTAATGTCTAAAGTCGCAGAATTTTGTTCCATATTATTATTTTTAAACCCTTTGTTTTTGGTATCTTAAATTTTACGGTGCAAATTGAATTTTTTTTTAGACAGAAGATGTTAAAAAATGGTTAAAACTTCTACGAATTCCCTAATTTTAAGGACTAATTATGATTGTATTTGTCTATTTTTAAGAAGTATTCATAATTAAGAACAAATTAATAATCTAAACCCCGTAAATACTAAGGGGAGATACTAAATTGCAGTATGAACAAAATTCCATTTTCAAAAATTATTGCCGGTACAATGACCTGGGGAGTTTGGGGTAAAAACTGTTCTAAAAAAGAAATGATTTCTTTGATGAATTTATGCCTACAAAACGGTATTACTTCATTTGATCATGCCGACATTTATGGCGGATATACTACCGAAAAAGAGTTTGGACATGCTTTCTCCGAAAGTAAAATTGATCGCAATAAAATTCAATTGATTTCTAAATGTGGTATCCAGTTAATTGCTGATAATCGAAACAATTCTATTAAACATTATGATCATTCTAAAGCACATATAATAGCTTCGGCCGAACAATCCTTAAAAAATTTACAAACCGATTATTTAGATCTTTTGCTATTGCATCGTCCTAGCCCATTAATGCAAGCTGACGAAATTGCCGAAGCTGTAGCTCAACTAAAAACTGAAGGGAAAATTTTATCCTTTGGCGTGTCAAATTTCACAACCAGCCAGAGTGATTTAATTGAAACCAAAACCAAGATAAACTACAATCAAATAGAATTTTCGTTAACACAACTCAATCCGATGCTGGACGGTACCCTAGACCATATACAGATGAATAGTATTACCCCAATGTGTTGGTCACCACTCGGCACAATTTTTAAGAATAATGACGAGAGAGCCCAACGAATTTTAAAAATTGCCAATCAATTGGCTCAAAAATACAATGTCACCAATGATATTATTTTATTGAACTGGATCATGAAACATCCTTCGGGAATTTTACCAGTTTGTGGCACCTCTGACAAAGATAGACTTATCAACTTAATGCAATCTACCTCTTTTGAAATGGAATTAGAAGATTGGTTTAAACTTTGGACTACTAGTCTTGGTAACGAAGTTCCTTAAAATAATAATATGAAAATAAAGTTATTTTTTGAGCGACCTCATTTAAAATCAGTACATTTAGAATCTAAAATTGTAACGATTTCGTTTAGCAATGATTAATAAACGTCTCCTTATCAAAAACCTATTGGCTCACAATGATGAGAGTAGTTTTTATGATAAAAAAAGACAGCTTAACTTACACACTAGAGAAGGCAAAGGAAAATTTTTAAAACACATTTGTGCCTTATCCAATTCAAACCCCACAAACAATTCCTATATAGTTGTAGGTGTCGAAGATGAAAACAATGAAATCGTAGGCGATGATTTTTTTGATGATAGCCGGATTCAAAATTTAGTAAATGCCTTTCTCGAAAATCCACCTAGAATTCAATACGAGAATATTCCTTTTCCTAATCTTCCAAAAGACAAAGTTGTTGGGCTAGTTACGATAAAACCCAATACCAAAATTTCATTTTTTAAAAAAGGCATACACACAATTCTAGCCAATACTGTCTTCATCAGACGAGGTAGTAATACAATGCCTGTTGAAGGTGAAATAGAAAAAGTTTTTCAAAATACTGAAACCGTTATTGATATTGAAAATAGTTCCAGAAACAGTATCAAATACACTCTTGACGGAGTAATTGATTTTATGAATAATCGCCATAAAGATATGGCACCAAAATATAAAGTCTTTAAAGAATTATTTGTGATTTGCTGGGCTGGTGTTGCCAAGAAATCCAGAAACAAAACCTATTTATCCCGAGTTGATATTGAATTGATTAACGAGCAAATCAAGTTGTTTTATTCATCTCAAGATGTAGTTGAAATTATCTATAATGAGGATAGTTTTACCATTATTGAATATGTACCTCTTGGACTAAATGACCGAACGAGCTATTACCCTTTGGAACAACAAATTATTCATTTTTATGAAAACGGGTATTATAAAATTGATCGTGAATTTCTTTTTAAACCACCTGAATACAATAAAAAAATGTTGTATCACATTTACAACTCAAACATCTCTTTATTACAAAAATTAGAAAAAAACAGGAATCTTTCGGAGAGAGAGCGAAAAGATCTGAACCATTTACCTTCGACCCTTATGATTTGCTATATTAATGGTTTTGATGATGCGAAGCAAAAATTGATAGATGCCAAAACAATATTAAAACCGTATCCACAAGTTTATCTTTCTTTTAAAGAAGCATTGCGAATCCTTAGAAAAATGAAATATGATGTTCAATAAAATGGCATCAAATCATTTTAGATTGTTTTTATTAACTAAACAATCCAGTTATCCAAGTAACAATTTCTAAAATAACTTGACATACAAAATTGGTCACAAAAAGCAATAAGGTTAATAATGCATTCATTTTAAAAATATTAAAAGTTCATTTTGAAGCCCAAATGTAAGCAAATTTCCCTTAGTTTGTTTATTGAAACTATTGCAATTCAACGGATAAAAAACCCTTTTTGACTGAAAAAGTCTTAATGAAATCATAAATTTACTATTCTCTTTTTAGAAATATTGCTCAATGCTAATTTTTCCTTCTCATGAAATCCTTTTTGTCTCCTGTTGATTAATTTCAACTTTTTAGAAAAATTTAAAATGGTGTTACTTTTCTGTTATTTTTGTAAAAGAACAAATCGGTAATATGAGAACATTAGTAATAGGCGACATTCATGGCGGATTGAGAGCTTTGCACCAAATCTTAGAAAGAGCACAGGTGAGTACAAAAGACAAGCTCATTTTTTTGGGTGACTATGTAGATGGTTGGAGCCAATCGCCACAAGTAATTGATTTTTTAATTGCATTACAAAAAACTCATAACGTCATTTGTCTGCGTGGCAATCACGACGATTTACTAAAAGAATGGCTTCAAGACAATGCGCACAATGAACAATGGTACCAACATGGAGGGGAAGCTACAGTTTTGGCTTACGAAAAAATAAACGATCAAACCAAACAAAAACACATTGTATTTCTAGAATCTTTACTGGATTATTACCTAGATGAACAAAACAGAATGTTCATTCATGCTGGTTTTACCAATATGAATGGAGTAAATTTTGAGTATTTCCCCAAAATGTTTTATTGGGACAGATCGCTGTGGGAAACCGCATTGGCATTGGATCCAAAAATGAAAAACGATCATCCTTATTATCCTAAACGTTTTACCTTATATAACGAGATTTATATTGGCCATACCCCAGTTTCCCGAATTGGCATGACTGTACCCGTACAAAAAGCCAATATCTGGAATGTTGATACTGGTGCTGCTTTCAAAGGACCATTGACCATTATGGATATTGATACCAAAGAATTTTGGCAAAGCGAACCCCTCCCAAGTTTATACCCCACTGAAAAAGGCCGAAATAAAATCTAAAAGAGTATCTTTGCCAGAAATTTAATATCTATTTATATAATTAACTATGAAAAAAATTATCACACTTTTATTTTTAGCTTCTTTTGGTTTAACAAATGCGCAACAAGCCTTTTCAGGAAAAGGTGATGCCAAAATTAATGTGGGTATTAATTTTCAAGACGGAGGAACTGGAATTCAAGGATCTGCTGATTTTGGTCTTGGTGAAAACTTTTCATACGGATTTGTAGCCAGCTACTTATTAGGCGTTGATGAATTTACAGGTATTTATCATGGAAATCCTTACTATGAAGAAAAACCTGAATTTGAAGATCGTTTTGATGCAAAGTTCAGAATTAATGCTAATTTGTGTAGTGTAATTGGGGTAGATCAACTGGATATTTATCCTGGTTTAAGCTTAGGATTGCGTAATTTTGGAGGTCATGTTGGTGGTCGTTATTTCTTCACTGATGGATTTGGACTATTTACAGAAATAGGTTTTCCTATTGCTAAATATAGTGACAATGACAAAGTTTTTGATCACTTAAACAATCAAACTACATTTACTATTGGAGCGTCATTCAATTTGAATTAATCCTAAAAAATATAAAAAACGAAAGCGTCTTGGTTTTGAATCAAGACGCTTTTTTTATACCTTAAATCGCCTACAAATCAAATTTTATTCCTTGTGCCAAAGGTAAATTGGTGGTATAATTGATGGTATTGGTTTGGCGACGCATATACACTTTCCAAGCATCCGACCCAGATTCTCTACCACCACCAGTTTCTTTTTCACCTCCAAATGCACCTCCTATTTCGGCTCCAGAAGTTCCTATATTGACATTGGCAATTCCGCAATCAGAACCTTGAACAGACAAAAAATATTCTGCTTCGCGCAGATTATTTGTCATAATGGCTGATGATAATCCTTGTGCTACATCGTTTTGCAATTCAATTGCATTTTCAACAGTTCCAGAATATTTAATCAAATACAGCACTGGAGCAAAAGTTTCATGTTGTACAATTTCGAATGCGTTTTTTGCTTCAACAATGGCAGGTTTTACATAACATCCGCTCTCATAACCCGACCCCTTGAGGACTCCTCCTTCGACCAAAATTTTTCCACCTTCGGCCACTACTCGAGACAATGCATTAGAATATAACTCAACTGCTTGTTTGTCTATCAAAGGGCCTACGTGGTTTTTCTCGTCTAGTGGATTTCCGATTCTCAACTGCCCGTAAGCAGCAATCAGAGCTTCTTTTACTTTATCATAAATACTCTCATGAATAATTAAACGACGCGTCGAAGTACATCTCTGACCTGCTGTTCCTACGGCTCCAAAAACAGCTCCAATTACCGTCATTTTAATATCGGCATCTGGCGTTACAATTATGGCATTATTCCCTCCCAATTCTAACAATGATTTTCCTAAACGAGCTGCGACCGTTTGCGCTACTATTTTACCCATTCGAGTAGAACCTGTGGCAGAAATTAAAGGAACTCTTTTATCTGCTGTTAATAATTCTCCTATTTTGTAATCTCCGTTTATTAAACACGATATTCCTTCTGGCAAATTATTTTCACGGATTACTTCAGCTATTATATTTTGACATGCAATTCCACACAAAGGTGTTTTTTCGGAAGGTTTCCAAACACAAACATCTCCACAAATCCAAGCCAAAGCCGTATTCCAGGACCAAACTGCTACAGGAAAATTAAAGGCCGAAATAATTCCCACTATTCCCAAAGAATGATACTGTTCGTACATCCTGTGTCCTGGTCGTTCTGAATGCATTGTCAATCCGTGTAATTGTCGAGAAAGGCCAACAGCAAAATCACAGATGTCTATCATTTCTTGTACTTCTCCATAACCTTCTTGTAGAGATTTCCCCATTTCATAAGAAACTAATTTACCCAAAGCTTCTTTATTTTGGCGCAATTTCTCTCCAAACTGACGTACAATTTCTCCTCGTTGTGGCGCTGGTATCAATCTAAATTTCTTAAAAGCTTCGGAAGCGGTCTGCATTACTTTTTCGTAATCTGCCTCATTCGTCATTTTTACAGAAGCAATTATTTGACCATCAACTGGTGAAAAACTTTGTAAAATATCTCCACTCGAAAAATGATTAATTCCAGTCGAAGTTCCTTCATTTATGGCTTTTATTCCCAATTTTTCTAATGCCTCATTGATCCCAAACTGATTCGCTATTGTTGTCATTGTAACTTTTTTGGTTGAAATTGTTATATTGATTGTAAAGATATCATTTTAAGGTCAAATTTAACACTTGAGTCTTATTAAACTTTAATTTGATTTTAAAAACCTTATCTAGAAACAATCCTTATTTGCTACTAAATGTTTTCTTACGCTATTTTTACAAAAAAATGCGTCTATTAAAAAAGAAGGAAGTATTTTTATAAACCAAAATAATTTCAATTAATCATGAAAACCTTCATTTATAGTCTTAGCTGTTTCCTTTTGACATCATTATCTTTATTGGCTCAAAAATCAACTTTTGATGTTGTTCCCTTGGGAGTAAAAGGCGGTCTTGACGAAACGAATCTTTCAGCTTATTTGATAGCCCCTACCAAATCTGATGCCTACATCTGTCTCGATGCAGGAACCATCAATGCGGGAATAGAAAAAGCCGTTGCAAATAATGTGTTTTCGGTTTCGGCTGGTGAAGTTCTTAGAAAATACATCAAAGGATACCTTATATCTCACGCACATCTAGACCATGTTTCTGGTTTGATTATCAACTCACCTGCCGATTCTTCAAAAACAGTTTATGCTACCAAAAAGTGTATGGAAATGATGGAAAACCACTATTTCAATGGTGAAACTTGGGCCAATTTTGGGGATCAAGGCCCTGGTTATCAAATAAAAAAATACCATTTTCAAACATTAGATTTTGATGAAGAGACGCAATTAACCAATACCACAATGACGGTAAAAGCATTTCCATTAACGCACGGGAAACCCTTTGAAAGTACAGCTTTTTTAATCAAAAACGGAGAAGATACCGTTCTCTATTTGGGTGATACTGGACCAGATGCTGTCGAAAAAAGCAATGATTTGAGTTCGCTATGGCAAACTGTTGCTCCTTTAGTAAAAGAAAAAAAATTAAAAGGAATTTTTATCGAAGTCTCGTTTCCAAATGAACAACCAGATAACAGTTTATACGGACATTTGACCCCAAATCATTTGATGAAAGAACTTAGCAAATTAGAAGAATTTACCGGAAAAGGAGCTTTGCAAAACCTTAAAATTATCGTTACGCATCGTAAACCTCCAACAAAAAACATTCAAAAAATTAAAGAGCAATTGAAAAAACAAAACAATTTAGAAGTTGATTTGATTTTTCCAGAACAAGGCAGACGCTTTGGTTTATAGTAATTACCATTTATGGAGTCTTAAACCTTTATTTTTTTTCCTTAATCAGATAAATGTAAACTGGAAAATGGTCGCTAAAACCAATTTCGGTTTGGGAGTGTCTTAACGGATAACCTTTGTATCTTCCCGATTTTTGAATTAAAAATGGTTTTTTATAAATTCCTGCTTTCCAAAATTGAAAACTCGAATAATCTTTTTGCAGCAATGTTTGGGATACAAGTATCTGATCAAAAATATCCCAGGCATCTCGAAAAGCAATTGTACCCATTCCTTTATTGGCCAATTCTTCAAAAGGGTTATAAATTCCTAATTGAGGAACATCTGCTATTTTCCCTTTTGTCCCTAATACTTTTTTTACACTCTTATTAAACGGACTATCATTTAAATCTCCCATGGTGATAATTTTGGCATTCGGATTAATGCGTTGTAATGAATCCATAATTTTTCGATTCAAAGCTCCAGCTGCTTCTCGAAACGGACTCGATTTTTTGGCTCCACCTGCTCGTGATGGCCAATGATTTACGATCAAATGAATCTCTTCACCGTTCAAAAAACCACTTACCAACAATTGGTCCCGAGTGTAAACTCTATTGTTTTTTAAATTAAACTGAACAACATCTTCAATTTCTAGATTTTCAGAACCATCTGTTTTTAATTCACCATCAATAGCGGATTTTTCTCTATAAATATGCAATGGAATATTGCTAAAACTAGTGGGTTGGAATTGTTTTTTTTGATACAAAAGTGCTACATCAATTCCGCGTTTATCAGGAGAATCAAAATGGATAATTCCATAATCTTTATCAATTAATTTGGGTTGTTGGATTAAATCTTCGAGAACAGTTCGGTTTTCAATTTCGGCTCCGCCAATAAATGTTGGAGCATTCGAATTTTCTCCAGAACCTATTTCAGACAAAACCCGAGCTAAATTTTCGAGTTTTTGATGGTACTTTTTAGAGTTCCAATGCTGATTACCCCTTGGTGTCCAATCCTCATCATTAATTGTAGGGTCATTAATCGTATCATAGCAATTTTCAAAATTATAAAATGCCAGAGTATGAATTACAAAGGATTTAGATTGGGCATTACCCTTTAAAATAAAAAACAATAAAAGGAGATAAATGCCTGCTTTTATAAACTTCATTATTATAATACTTTAGAGTTGCTATTCAGTAAATATAGTAATTTGATTACATTTATTTGTTGCCGTTTATAATTGCTTATCTTTGTTTTATACAAAATAAGTAGTCTATTAAATCATTTCTAAATGTACAAGCCACAAATTCATTTCAAAAATTACATCCAAAAACGAAGTACATTCTATTCGACAATTTTACTTATTTTTATTTTACAAACTATAAACTGTCAAGCTCAAACTACTATGATTACACCGCCTTATTTGCAAAAAGGAGATACTGTTGCGATTGTTGCAACAGCAAGAAAAAACATCGAAGATAACCTAAAACCAACATTAGATTTATTACATTCTTGGGGTTTAGAAGCTGTCATTGGGAGTTCAATAGGACTTAATTTAAATCAATTAGCAGGAACAGACGAACAGCGAGCTAAAGATTTTCAGGAGCAAATGGACAATCCTAATATAAAAGCAATTTGGTGTGTACGAGGTGGATATGGAACCGTAAGAATTGTTGATTTATTAGATTTTACCAAATTCAAACAAAATCCAAAATGGGTTATTGGTTTTAGTGATGTTACGGTTTTACACAATCATCTCAATACAATGGGATTCAAATCTATACATGGTACAATGCCTGTAAGCATAGCAAGAACAGCACCAGAATCTATCTCGTCTTTAAAAACAGCTCTGTTTGGCCAACCTTTATCCTACCATATAGATCCTTTTCCTATGAATCGTTTTGGTAAAGCCACAGGCGAATTGGTAGGCGGAAATTTATCCATTTTGTACAGCTTATTAGGCTCTAAATCGGCCATTGATTGTGACAACAAAATATTGTTTATAGAAGATTTAGACGAATATCTGTATCACATCGATCGCATGATGATGAACCTTAAACGAAATGGTTGCCTCGAGAGCATTCGAGGAATTATCGTTGGAGGAATGACAAAAATGAATGACAATGAAATTCCGTGGGGAAAAAATGCCAACCAAATTGTTCAAGAAGTAACCCAACAATATAATATTCCTATACTCTATAACTTTCCAGCAGGACATTTGCATGACAACAGAGCCTTAATCATGGGAAATACCGTGACATTAGAAGTAAATGAAAAAGGCGGTACGGTTGTTTTTGAGTAAAGAGAGCAGAATAAAGAGAACAGGATTATAAATTTGAAATAGTAGAAATACAAAAGTCTTTTCTCTTTCTTCTGTTATTTAAAATCGTTAATCCTCAATCTAAAATCTCAATGGCCGAACATAACGAGTTAGGAAAAAAAGGAGAAGAATTAGCCGTAGAATATCTGCAAAATCATGGCTATTCTATTCTGGAAACCAATTGGACTTTTCAAAAAGCCGAAATCGACATCATTGCACAAATCGACAATACCTTGGCCATAATAGAAGTTAAAACCCGCTCTTCTACAGCATTTGGATTGCCTCAAGATTTTGTCAAACCCAAAAAAATCCAACTTTTGGTAAAAGCCGTAGATGCATACGTAAATCAAAAAGATCTAGATCTAGATATTCGTTTCGACATTATTGCCATCACAGCAACCGTTATTCCTGCATTTTCAGATGAAAACAACAAAAAAACCTTTGAAATTGAACACCTTACAGATGCTTTTTTTCACTTTTGAAAAAATTTAACAATGTTATATTTGTAACAAAATGTTTTTTATGTATATTTGCATTGGATTTGCGCTCCTAAAACTAAGTAAAACTACGTAAAATAACTAACCGCTATGAAAACCGTTTCATCTATTGTCGAAAATTACATTAAAACAAAACCATTTTTACTTAACGCCTTATCGTTAGGAATTATTAATTTGACCTCTTTGTCGAGAAATATTATGACCGAATTAGAAAGTGAATTCGGCAAAGAAGTAAAACAAGGAGCTGTCGTGATGGCTCTAAAACGTTTAACCGAAGAACTTGATTTTCGACTCAACCACAAAATCAACAAAGTAATCAAAAATATTGGCGAAATAACAGTTCGTTCTGCTCTAACAGATTACACTTTTGCCGTTTCGGATACCGTATTAAACAAACAAGCCGATTTAATTAGCGATATCAATTCGTTACCAGATATTTTTTATACCTCCTCCAAAGGAGTAAACGAAACTAATATTGTAGTAAGCAATAGTGTAAATCATTTGGTTGAAAAACATTTTGCTGCCGAAAAACTAATTCAAAAACTAGAAAATCTAGCTTCGATTACCGTAAAATTGCCAAAAGAAAATATTGTGGTACCAGGTATTTACTATTTCATTTTTCAGCGTTTGGCTTGGGAAGGAATCATCATCAACGAAGTAATTTCGACTTCAAACGAATTCACCATTATGGTTAGCGAAGAAGAAGTTGATGTTGCTTTTAAAGTAATAAAAGATTTGAAAAATTAATATTCTCAACTAATAAATTTCAAATATAGCCCTTGTAAAAACAAGGGTTTTTTTATTGAAAATACAAAAGCTCTCGATTAAAACCGAGAGCTTTCAAAAAACTAAACTTAATTATTATGACATTAAACCTCTCCATAATAGGCTTTGCGAAGAATCTCTTCCATATCGGCTACTAGTGGCAAACGTGGATTTGCAGGAGTACATTGATCTTCAAAAGCATTCATAGCAATCGTATTGATATTCTCTAGCCATTGTTTTTCATCGACACCTTGCTCTTTAAAGCTCATTTTGATACCCACTTTCACCGCTAAATCATAACAAGCTTGAGCGTAAACTGTAGGTGCATCTTTTGGGCCTTTTGATGGTAATCCAAGAGCTTGGCAAATTTCAAAATATCTTTCGTCTGCTCTATAATTTGTGTATTTAGGCCATACTGAAAGTTTTCCAGGAACTTCACCGTTATAACGAATTACATAAGGCAATAAAATTGCGTTGGTACGTCCGTGCACAGTATGGAAAACCCCTCCAATTTTGTGAGCCATTGAGTGAGAAATTCCTAAAAATGCATTGGCAAAAGCCATTCCTGCCATAGTGGAAGCATTATGAATTTTATCACGTGCCTCATCATCATTGTGACCGTCTTTGTATGCTCTTTCGAGATATTTGAAAACCATTTTGATTGCTTGTAAAGCAAGTCCATCGGTATAATCACTGGCAACAATAGAAACAAAAGCCTCAGTAGCATGAGTCAACACATCCATTCCTGTATCTGCAGTAATAAAAGGAGGAACTGTTTTAGTTAATTCCGAGTCAATAATTGCTACCGTTGGTGTAAAGGCATAATCCGCCAATGGATATTTTATATTCTTTTTATGATCTGAAATTACCGCAAAAGGAGTTACTTCTGAACCAGTTCCGGAGGTTGTAGGAATACAAATTAATTTAGCTAAAGCTCCCAAATTAGGTATTTTCACGGCACGTTTTCGGATATCCAAGAATTTTTGTCTTACATCTTCAAAAGCAACTTCTGGTTGTTCGTACATCAACCACATTACTTTGGCAGCATCCATAGGTGAACCACCTCCAAGAGCAATAATAGTATCGGGTTTAAATTCTCTCATGGTTTCGGCACCTGCTTTTGCAGTTTCTATGCTTGGATCTGGCTCTACACTAGAGAAAATACGAACATCAACTTTGTTGTGTCTCATATTCAAAACATCAATGATTTTTTGAACAAACCCTAACTTAAGCATACTTAAATCAGTTACTATCATAACCTTATTTAGGTCTGGAATTGATTTTAGATATAAAATTGAATTGGGTTCGAAATAAATTTTCGAAGGTACTTTAAACCACTGCATATTATTGTTTCTCCTTCCGATTCGTTTAATATTAATAAGATTGAGTGCTCCTACATTGCCAGAAACCGAATTTCTACCGTATGAACCACATCCTAATGTTAATGATGGTAAGAACGAATTGTAAACATCTCCAATTCCTCCAAAAGTAGTTGGCGAATTCCAAATTACACGAATCGCTTTTACTTTAACCCCAAATTCTTTTGCAATGTTTTGGTCTTTTGTATGAATTGCTGCCGAGTGTCCTAAACCGTCGAACTCTACCATTTGCTCCGACAATTTGATTCCTTCTGCTGTTGAAACAGATTTTAATATTGCCAATACTGGAGAAAGTTTTTCTCGTGTCAAAGGCTCATTAACTCCCACTTCTGCAACTTCGGCAGCAATTATAACAATATCTTTAGGTACTGAGAAACCAGCTTGTTCTGCAATCCATTGAGGAGATTTCCCTACTACTGCCGAATTTAATTTTGCTCCAGAACAATTTAATCCATTTGCACACGAACCAAAAATAAATTCTTCTAATTGTTTTTTCTCCTTTTTATTTACAAAATATACATGAAGGCGTTTGAACTCTTCAATGGTTTCGTTATAAATTTCCGAGTCAATGATAGCCGCTTGTTCCGAAGCACAAATCATTCCCCAATCGAATGATTTTGACAAAACGATATCGTTTACTGCTTGTTTAATATCTGCGGTTTTTTCAATATAAGCAGGAACATTACCCGCACCAACTCCTAAAGCTGGTTTTCCGCAAGAATAAGCCGCTTTTACCATTGCATTTCCTCCAGTTGCCAAAATTGTAGAAACAATTGGATGATTCATCAAAGCATTTGTAGCCTCGATAGAAGGATACTCGATCCATTGAATACAATCTTCTGGAGCACCTGCGGCAATAGCGGCATCTCTAACAACAATTGCAGCAGCTTTAGAACATTGTTGTGCCGAAGGGTGAAAACCAAATATAATTGGGTTTCTGGTTTTTAATGAAATAATGGCTTTAAAAACTGTAGTCGAAGTTGGGTTCGTTGTTGGTGTAACTCCACAAATAACCCCAACAGGCTCAGCTATTTCCACTATACCGCTTATCGGATCTTCTCCAATTACCCCAACGGTTTTAACATTTTTTAGACGATTGGTAACATTTTCGGCAGCAAACATATTTTTAATGGCTTTATCTTCAAAAATACCACGTCCTGTTTCTTGTACCGCATGAAGAGCTAATTCTCCATGTTTGTCGATAGCAGCCACAGAGGCTTTTGCAACAATTCTATCTACTTGTTCCTGATCCAGTAATAAAAATTTCTGCAAGGCAACCTCAGCTTTTTTGGCGAGTTGATTTACATGATTCACTGCTTCAACAGAATTTCCAGGGACAGCTCCCACTACTTTAATGTCGCTTTTGATAGCTTCTGTTTGCTGTAAAACAGATTCAGCAACGCTCTTTAATTTTTCCATTTTTATCTATTTTAAAAAATATATCTACGTTTTTTGCTTTCATTTATAGTAAAATTACTAGTGTAAAAAACCAAAAAACATGATAAACATCATAAAATCAGAATCCTTAGGCAGTAAATATTAACGATAACGTTGTAAAATGAATTATTTTTTTTCAAATGTCTATTTTTCCAAAATTTCAATTGTTTTCGTAAAAAAATAAAATTGTTAAATTATTTTTTGAGTTGAAAAAAACAGATTAACAAAACATTGTTTGTAAGAAATATAACCTAAATACTTACTTAAACAAAAACATAAAAGTCCATATTTCGAATTTTAGAATGAAAAAATAGTTCGAAATCTCTATCAATCTATTCCAACACCTGCAAATGTGACACCTGGATTTACAATATTTTGTACTTCAGACTATCCAAAATTTATTTATCCTTAAATTTACACTTTCATTGCAAAAAGCTTCTGAGCATTCTTTACAAAATAAAACAGCTATGTTGTCCCCATCCTATCAAAAGTTAAAAGACCTTTTATCAACCACCATTGATTCCAAACGTATTTTAACCAATCCGTTGCAAACTCTTGCTTATGGAACCGATGCTAGTTTTTACAGGCTTATCCCAAAAATTGTAATCTTAGCGCACAACGAAACCGAAGTCATCGAAATCATCAGACAAGCCAAAAAATTGGATATTGCTTTGACTTTTCGGGCCGCAGGAACCAGCTTATCCGGACAGGCGATTACCGATTCTGTTTTAGTAGTTGCCACACATGGCTGGAAAAATTTTGAGCTTTTAGACAACAATCAAAAAATAAAATTGGAACCTGGAATTGTAGGGGCAAGAGCCAACACATTTTTAGCTCCACACGGATTAAAAATTGGCCCTGATCCTGCATCCATCGGAGCGGCAATGATAGGCGGAATTGTAGCCAACAACGCCAGCGGAATGTGTTGCGGTACGGCTCAAAACTCCTATCAAACCATAGCCGACATCCGAATTATTCTGCACGATGGAACACTGTTGGATACAGCAGATTCAAACAGTATTTCTGATTTTAAACAAAACCAAAAAGGCTTAATTCAGGAAATTGAAAACCTTAGGGATCAAATCAAGAACGATGAAACACTTTATCATCTCATCAAAAATAAATTCAAAATAAAAAACACCACAGGTTACAGTATTAATGCTTTGGTTGATTATGAAGACCCGATTGACATCATCAAACACTTGATGGTGGGTTCAGAAGGGACTTTGGCTTTTATATCCAATGTAACTTTCAAAACTGTTATTGACGAAAAATACAAGTCCTGTTCGTTACTGATTTTTAAAACGATTCAGGATGCCTGCAATGCTACTATTTTGTTAAAATCAGCTCCTGTTGCAGCGGTAGAATTATTGGATAGAGAATCCATCCGTTCGGTCGAAAATGATCCTGATGCTCCGGAATACTTCAAAACCCTACCCGAATCTGCTTGTGCTTTATTGGTCGAATGCCGTGATAATGATTTGACTATTTTAAATCAGAAACAAGACGAAATTCGGTTACAAATTCTGTCCATTCCAACCTATTCACATTATGAATTTACCCGCGATCCCAAAAAATATTATTTCAATTGGAAAGCCAGAAAAGGTTTGTTGCCAACCGTTGGGGGCTTGCGCAAAAACGGAACTTCGGTAATTATAGAAGATGTGGCTTTCCCATTACCGCAACTCGCAGAAGCAACTTTGGCTTTAAAGGATTTATTTAAAAAATACGAATACCATGATGCTGTCTTGTTTGGTCATGCTCTCGAAGGTAATTTGCATTTGGTATTTTCTCAGGATTTTTCGAACCAAACCGAAGTCGATCGTTATGAAAAATTAATGTCCGAATTGGCAATTTTGGTAGTTGATCGCTTCAACGGCTCCTTAAAAGCCGAACACGGAACTGGCCGCAATATGGCTCCTTTTGTAGAAAAAGAATGGGGCGTTACCGCCTACCAAATCATGAAGCGTATCAAAACTATTTTTGATCCAAACAACAAAATCAATCCCGATGTTTTAATCAATCCCGACCCAAAAGCACATCTCAAAAACCTAAAACCAATGCCCGAATCCCACGCCATTGTGGATAAATGTATGGAATGTGGATTTTGTGAACCGCATTGCGTTTCCGAAGGTTTGACATTATCTCCAAGACAGCGTATTGTGATTGCCAGAGAAATCAGCCGATTGGAAGAAAATAAAGAAGATCTACAGCGATTAACCGAAATTAAAAAAGATGTGACATATCAATTAGACGAAACTTGTGCAACTGATGGATTATGTGCTTTGGCTTGTCCTGTATATATCGATACTGGTAAATTTGTAAAAGAATGGCGTGCCAATAAAGTAAGCAATTCCGACAAAAAAACAGCTGCTTACATTGGTTCACACATGGCTCAAACCACAGCTGGAATGCGTTTTGGATTAGGATTCATTTCAGGTTGTCACAATCTTTTCGGAACCCAAATAATGACGTTATTATCCAATGGTTTTCATTTTATCAGTTTTGGAAAAATACCAAAATGGATTCCCGAAATGCCAAAAGGAGCTAACAAAATAAATACTCATCAACAACAATAAAATGAATACCTCTTCTGATTTAAAAGTCGTTTACTTTCCTTCCTGCATCAACAGGAGTATGGGAAAAAATAGTTTTCAGAGTGCTGATGATTTACAATTGACTGCACTTACCCATCAACTATTAAAACGAGCTGGTTTTACTATCATTTATCCTGAATCTGTTGATAATCTTTGTTGTGGAATGCCTTTCTCTAGTAAAGGTTTTACCGAAACCAATCATACCCAATCTCAGACTTTGGAAACAGCACTTTTAAAAGCATCCGAAAACGGAAAATATCCCATTTTATATGACATGAGTCCATGTTTTCACCATTCGAAAGAAGAATTTTCGACAGCCTTACAAATCGTTGATCCTATTGAATTCATACTGGATTATGTGATGCCGCATTTGACAATAAAAAATAAAAAGGAAACCATAACTGTTTTTCCGGTTTGTTCGGTAAAAAAAATTGCAAAAACAGAACAATTACTTGCTTTATCCCAACTATGTGCCGAGAATGTTACTCTTATCGATAGTAATTGTTGTGGTTTTGCTGGTGACCGAGGTTTCCTGATTCCGGAATTAAGCGAACACGGATTGCGAGAATTAAAAGCCCAAATTCCAACTCAATGTAACGAAGGTTTTTCTACCAGCAGAACCTGCGAAATCGGCTTGGAAAAAATGAGCGGAATCGACTTTAAATCTATTTTTTATTTGGTGGAGGAAGTGACGAGGTAAACGCTCTTAAAAGTAACATTGAACAACCTGACATTATATAAACTCCTTAAAATTAATTCATCAATTTTTAACAGTTTATATTTTAGAAAATTTTGTTTTGGATAAAAACTACTAACCTACAACTATATTTTTTTTAGACCTTAACTGATATACTGTTGAAAACTAGCGAAATAAACTGGTAGGGTTGCAAATCGATTTCTTTATTATTGTTTTATATATTTGCCAAAAATTTTGAGATTAATCTTTACGCATATTACTATATAGCAAAGCCACAAAGACTCCAAAGATTTAATTCATACTTTTTTCTTGTTTAAATTAATTGTATGGTTGTTTAAATTTTTAATACTTCGAAACTATTTGTCTTTGTGTGTCTTTGCTTTCTTTTTGTTCTTATCCATCTACACAAAAACTCTTCTTACTATTTTTCGAAAGTCATTAAACTAATCCTTACTTTTTCTCATCAACCTCTTTTATTTGGTCGAGTATGTTAGTCTGATTTGGAGAAATATGATTTTTAGCTTCAATCACGTTTTCCTTTCTAAAAAGTAAATCCAACGCAGTATATAACTTCAATAAAACATCTCTATCCTCTTTCTTCATTTCTACAGCTCTATTAAAATCAAATACATAATTATTAGAATTACGAACTTCTACTTTAATTGTTTTAGGTGTGATTTTAAATTTAACTATATCCATAAATTTTACATTTTGACATTCTCGTATATTTTGGTATTACTTTGGTAAGGTATGGCCTCAGGTTCTTGTCTCTTTTGGCATACAATTTAATAAAATCAAATTATTTTTCTCCTCCTAATAATTGCATCATTTCCAAAGCTACTCGAGTAGATTTTACATTATCAAAAGTTAGCAAAAGTCGTAAACCAGCAGGCGTTTGTTTCTCTTTCATCACGCAAATAGAACTGTGCGTTTGTACAAATTGTATCACTTTATGAAAACGTTGCGATTGGTAATAATCCGATTGTTGATCGGAAACGAAATACCCAATCATTTTGCCTTTTTTCATCACCAATTTTTCGATTCCAATTCGAGATGCGATCCATTTGATACGGACACTGTTCATCAGGGCAAGTGCTCTTGGTGGCATTGGACCAAAACGGTCAATGAGTTTATTTTGGAAAATAATTAGTTCGTCTTCGTTTTTTACTTCTGCCAATTCATTGTACAAACTCAAGCGCTCAGTGACATTATTGATGTATTCATCGGAAAACAATAACTCAAAATCAGTATCGATTTGAAGGTCTTTTACATATTCTTTGGTTTCGATATTGTTTTCTTCTGGATAAAGCTCTTTGAATTCGTTTTCTTTCAACTCTTCAATAGCTTCGTTCATAATTTTTTGATAGGTGTCAAATCCAATGTCATTAATGAATCCGCTTTGTTCTCCTCCCAACAAATCTCCAGCACCACGAATTTCGAGATCTTTCATCGCGATGTTCAAACCGCTTCCGAGTTCGCTAAATTGCTCCAAAGCCTGAATTCTCTTTCTCGCATCCTCAGTCATGTGCGAATAAGGTGGACAAATGAAATAACAAAATGCCTTCTTGTTGCTTCGTCCTACACGTCCGCGCATCTGATGCAAATCTGACAATCCAAAATTGTTGGCGTTATTGATGAAGATGGTATTGGCGTTAGGTACATCTAACCCACTCTCGATAATAGTTGTGGCTACCAAAACATCGAATTCACCATTCATAAATCCTAACATTAACTCCTCTAGTTTAGCACCATCCATTTGCCCGTGACCAATCCCTACTCTTGCATTGGGCACCAAACGTTGAATCATTCCGGCAATTTCCTTGATGTTTTCAATTCTATTATTGATAAAGAAAACTTGTCCGTTGCGCTGAATTTCATACGAAATCGCATCGCGAATCAATTCCTCATTAAAACCAACCACGTTAGTCTCTATAGGATATCTATTTGGCGGAGGTGTCGTAATCACGGATAAATCGCGCGCTGCCATTAACGAAAACTGCAGGGTTCTCGGAATCGGAGTTGCAGTCAAAGTCAAGGTATCGACATTGGCCGCAATGGTTTTCAGTTTGTCTTTTACATTCACGCCAAACTTTTGTTCTTCGTCAACAATCAATAAACCAAGGTCTTTGAAAACCACATTTTTGTTAACCAATTGATGCGTTCCGATAACAATATCAAGTTTGCCTTCGGCTAAATCTTTTATAGTTTGTGCTTTTTGTTTGGCAGTTCTAAATCGGTTTAAATATCCAATTGTAACCGGCATATCTTTCAAACGTTCGCTAAAAGTACGATAATGTTGGTAAGCCAAAATCGTAGTCGGAACCAAAACCGCCACTTGTTTGCTATTATCAACTGCCTTGAAGGCGGCACGAATGGCTACTTCGGTCTTTCCAAAACCAACATCTCCACAAACCAAACGATCCATCGGACGCTCACTTTCCATATCGGCTTTAACTTCCTGAGTCGATTTGATTTGATCTGGAGTATCTTCATAAAGAAATGAACTTTCCAACTCGTTTTGCAGATAACTATCAGGGGCAAATTGGAATCCTTTTTCCAATCTGCGTTTCGCATACAACTGAATCAAATTGAATGCAATATGCTTTACCCTTGCTTTGGTTTTTTGTTTTAAAGTCTTCCAGGCACTCGATCCTAATTTGTAAATCTTAGGTGGTGTTCCGTCTTTACCGTTATATTTCGAGATTTTGTGTAGCGAATGAATACTCACATACACAATATCGTTGTCGGCGTAAACCAGTTTGATTGCTTCCTGAGTTTTACCCTCGACTTGTATTTTTTGCAATCCGCCAAACTTCCCGATTCCGTGATCGATATGTGTTACATAATCTCCTACCGATAAAGAGGTAAGTTCTTTTAGGGTTAAATTCTGTTTCTTAGAATACCCATTTTTGATGCTAAATTTATGATAACGTTCAAAAATTTGGTGGTCTGTATAACAAACTATTTGATTTTCCTGATCGATAAAACCTTGATACAAAGGCAATACAATCGTCTTATACTGCTTGCGAATATTCTCAGAATTAACCTCGTCTAAAGATTCAAAAATATCGTGAAAACGCTTGGTCTGTGCTTCGTTCGAACAAAATAAATAATTTTGATATCCGTTAAAATGATTGTCACTCAAATTATTCATCAACAAATCAAATTGCTTGTTGAAAGACGGTTGTGGCTGAATATGGAATTCGAATATTTTGTTAGTTTTAAAAACAGCTTTTGAACTAAATTCAACCACCGAAAAGTCTAAAGCTCTCTTTACAAAAGACTTTTGATTGATAAACAATTGTTCTGGTGTAGCGTGTTTGATGTCTTTGGATAATTTTTCAAAAGCTTCTTCAGCTTTGCTAAATTGCTTATCCAATTCGTATAAAAGATTCTCTGTGTTTTGAAGAAACAAAACTGTTTTTTCATTGATATAATCTAAAAAACTCTCTCTATTTTCCTGAAATACTTTGTTCTCAACATTTGGGATAATAGTGATTTTGTTTTGCTTTTCTAACGACAATTGCGAAGCAACGTCAAAGGTTCGGATACTATCGACTTCGTTTCCAAAAAACTCTATTCGATACGGATTATCATTCGAAAACGAAAAAACATCGACAATTCCACCACGAACCGAAAATTCACCAGGTTCGGTAATAAAATCAACTCTCTTGAATTCGTATTCGAACAAAACTTCATTCAAAAAATCAATCGATATTTTGTCACCAACGGTAACTTTCAAAGTGTTTTTGTCTAAATTTTGACGCGTTACTACTTTTTCAAAAAGGGCTTCGGGATACGAAACAATTACGGCTGGTTTTTGGCGGGAATTTATTCTATTGAGTACTTCGGAACGAAGCAAAACATTGGCATTATCCGTTTCTTCTATTTGATAAGGACGACGAAAAGACCCTGGGTAAAACAACACATCTTGTTCGCCAATCATTTGTTCTAGATCGTTCAGGTAATAAGCCGCCTCTTCTTTATTGTTTAAAACTACCAAAAAAGGAAGTTCTGCATTTTTAAAAAGGGCTTGAATTACAAACGAAACAGAAGAACCCAAAACGCCTTGCAAATGCATTTTTATTGGATTATTTCCCTGTAAACTGGCTACAATTTGAGCCGTTTTTGGAGAAGCATTATAAACTGAATATATGGTTTCCTTACTCAACTTTTACTTCATTTGGTTTTTTTATTCCGTTTGGATTTTTTTGATTCATCATACTACTTGGATTTCCTGGTAGTATCGGGCTAGCTCCTGGAATGGCTCTAGCTGTATCTTGTATCATTTGTAGCAACTCAGACTCTCCAGTTTCCATAGGAATTTTACTTTTTTCGACAATTTTATCCATTTGTCTTTGCAAAGAAACCAACTCAATATTGATTTCGCCTACCAATTTTACCACTTTCTTATCGGATATATCCGTAAGGTTAATGTACAAATCCAACATCCTAACTTGTGTAATCAAAGTAGCAATTCTACTTCTAATTTGTGGCGTGTTAAATTGTGCTGGGATATTAATATTTAGAGCCATAGCTTTGGTTGATAACACTTTGGCTTTCTTTTGAAATTCTGTGATTTTTTTCTTGGGCTTACGGGCTAACTCTTCCATAAATTCACGCCACTGTTGCCAAGTAGCAATATTGGCCTCTGAAGTTTCATTTATGGGTGTGTCAAAAAAATTCCAACCTTTATCTATATTGGTCAAAATTAATTCTCTTTTTTTTGCATCTCTTTGTTGGTCAGCCAAACGTTTTTCGTCATTATTGTTGCAGGAGAACTGCATCAAAATCACCAAAAAAAGTAGCACTAATTTATTATTCATTTCCAAATTATTTGAAGGACAAAGTTACAAAGTAAATTTACAATGGCAATTACAATACCTACGGCAATTTTGTTAGCGAAAAGGATAAAAAACCATCCGTTTTCCATTTGATTTCAACCAAACCACACAATACTCAATATTAATATATTCTCTAAATTAATGCTGTTTTTTTAAAACATATTTAAAAAATAGCTGGTTTTGTTTTGTCTATTTACGAAATCGTTATATTTGTAGCTTAAAAACAACTGTGATGAATCCAAAAATTTTAATAATAGGTGCTTGTGGCCAAATTGGTACCGAATTAACCCATCGGCTACGTGCTCTTTATGGTACCGATAATGTCATTGCATCAGATATTCGAAAACTCAATAATGAGGTGGTCAATTCGGGTCCATTCGAAGTGGTCAATGCCTTAGACTTTAATCAAATCGAACATTTGGTAGAACTGCACCAAATAACAGATGTTTATCTAATGGCAGCTTTGTTATCGGCAACAGCCGAAAAAAACCCAGCCTTTGCTTGGGATTTGAATATGAATTCACTTTTCCATGTCTTGAATTTGGCCAAAGCTGGAAAAATAAAAAAGATATTTTGGCCTTCGAGTATTGCTGTTTTTGGCCCTACAACTCCCAAAGAAAACACTCCACAATATACGATAATGGAACCTTCAACCGTATATGGAATTAGCAAACAAGCTGGTGAAAGATGGTGTGAATATTATCACACTCATTTTGGGGTAGATATTCGTAGTATTCGCTATCCTGGATTAATTAGCTGGACAACAGAACCTGGAGGTGGCACAACCGATTATGCCGTTGATATTTACCACAAAGCTCTTAGCGAAGGAAAATACGAATGCTTTTTAAGCTCTGAAACTAAAATGCCAATGATGTATATGGATGATGCCATTGCTGCTACGATTAATATCATGAAAGCTCCAAGCGAACAAATTAAAATTCGCTCTTCATACAATTTGACAGCTATGAGTTTTACACCCTCAGAAATCGCTTCCGAAATCAAGAAACATATTCCAGAATTAGAAGTAACATACAATCCAGACTTTCGCCAAATCATTGCCGATAGCTGGCCAGCCAGTATTGATGATCGTAATGCCCGCGAAGACTGGGGTTGGAATCATCAATTTGATTTAAAAACAATGACGATCGAAATGCTAAAAAACCTTTGTCCAAAATACCAAACCAATTCTGCTGATTAAAACATTTTGGTAAATACCTTTAGAGAAAGAGAGCTCTTCCGACATCAGGCAAAGCTCTCTTTTTTAAAATAATTCCCTCACTCAAAAACATAACCAAATCCTACAACCTCAACAAAAAAGGTCTCCTAAATTTCGATTTTGTATCAACCATCTCGATTGCTTATTTCATCAAACATACTCTTTATAGCAATTTGGTAAATAAAACTATTTAAAAAATAATTTGCTAAATTATCTCTATTGATTTTTGCTAATTCTACAAACCATTTTACAAGGGTTTTCGCTAAATTGCATATAGAATCAAATCAGTAAGAATATGTCAGAAAAAGATATAGAAAAAAACGCTGAAAGAGCAAGATTAGGACAAAGAACCGACAACAAAGGTTGGAAAAAATGGGGGCCTTATCTAAGCGAAAGACAGTGGGGAACCGTTCGAGAAGATTACTCTCAAAACGGCTACGCTTGGGGAAGCACCACTCATGACATGGCTAGATCCAAAGCGTATCGTTGGGGCGAAGAAGGTATTGGTGGTATTTCAGACAATAAACAACACGTTTGTCTAGCATTTGCATTTTGGAACCACAAAGACAGAATTCTAAAAGAGCGGCTATTTGGTTTAACACCATCCGAATCCAATCATGGTGAAGATGTAAAAGAAATTTATTACTACCTAGATGCTACCCCAACGCATTCGTATCAAAAAATGCTGTATAAATACCCTCATGCAGCCTTCCCTTATGAAAAATTAATAGAAGAAAGCAAGAAACGAAGCCGTCAGGAATCCGAGTATGAATTGCTCGATACTGGTGTTTTTGATAAAGACGAATACTTTGACATCACAATAGAATATGCTAAAGCAGAGGAACAAGATATTTTAATGAAAATTACTGTAGAAAATCGTTCCAAATTACCAGCTCCTATTTCGGTATTACCCACCATTTGGTTCCGAAATACCTGGAGTTGGGGATACGAAAACTACAAACAGAAACCCACACTTACTGGTATAAACAAATCTCACATTCATGTCGAGCACCGATTGGTTGGAAACTTTAATTTGTATGCCGAAAATGCTAAAGAACTTTTGTTTTGCGATAATAAAACAAACTTCGAAAAATTATACAAATCACCGCCACAATCTCCTTATGCCAAAGACGGAATTAACGATTATATCATTCATAAAAAAAGTAGTGTAAATCCTGAAGCTACAGGAACAAAAGCTGCCATTCATTATGAAGAAATTATTCCAGCACATGGTAAAAAAGAATTCCGCATCCGATTTACCAATACCACGCCAAAGGATCCATTCGATGATTTTGAGGTTATATTCAAAAAAAGAATTGAAGAAGCCGATGCGTTTTATAACGAAATCCAGAAAGGAATCAAAGACGAAAAATTAAAATCGATTCAACGTCAAGCCTACGCTGGAATGCTTTGGACCAAACAATGGTATTACTACAATGTATTCGAATGGCTAAAAGGAGATCCCTCGACCCCAAAACCAGAAATAGCTAGAAAAGAAGGACGAAACAGTACTTGGAAACACATGTACACCTCCAATATCCTCTCTATGCCTGATAAATGGGAATATCCATGGTTTGCAGCTTGGGACTTGGCTTTTCATACCTTGCCTTTGGCACGTTTGGATCCTGATTTTGCCAAAAGACAATTAGTAGTCATTTTACGCGAGTATTATATGCATCCCAACGGACAAATTCCTGCTTATGAATGGTCTTTTTCGGATGTAAATCCTCCTGTGCATGCTTGGGCTACTTGGAAAGTTTATGAAATTGATAAAGAAGCTAATTCGGGCAATGGAGATACCGTTTTTTTAGAACGTGTTTTTCACAAACTATTACTCAACTTTACTTGGTGGGTCAATCTAAAAGACAAAAACGGGCAAAATATCTTTGGCGGTGGATTCTTAGGTATGGATAATATTGGAGTGTTCGATCGCTCTGCCGATTTGCCTACAGGAGGACATCTCGAGCAAGCAGATGGTACAGGCTGGATGGCAATGTATTGTTTGAACATGCTTCGAATTGCCTGTGAAATATCTCTGAAAAACCCTGTATATCAAGACATGGCCTCCAAGTTTTTCGAACATTTTCTTCACATTTCGGGAGCTATGCAATCACTCGGAGACAACAAAGTAAAACTTTGGGACGAACACGATGAATTTTATTACGATATGCTTCACAAGCAAAATGGCGATGCCGAATCGCTAAAAATTCGTTCAATGGTCGGTCTAATTCCTTTGTTCGCTGTCGAAGTTTTAACACCAGAATTACTAGAAAAATTGCCCATTTTTAGAAGAAGAGTAGAATGGGTTCTAAAAAACCGTCCCGACTTGGCCAGTTTGGTTTCGAGCTGGTACACACACGGAAAAGGGGAAACACGATTACTCTCTACACTTAGAGGTCATCGCATGAAAATGATACTCAAACGCATGTTTGACGAAAATGAGTTTTTGTCTAATTATGGTGTACGATCGCTGTCTAAATACCACAAAGAGCATCCCTACAAATTCACTTTTGAAGGCGGTATTATTCAAGTAGATTATACTCCTGCAGAAGCAACAGGTGATATGTTTGGGGGGAATTCTAATTGGAGAGGCCCTATTTGGTTTCCGATGAATTATTTGATTTTGGACTCATTAGAGAAATTTTATGACTATTATGGCCCAGACTTTAAGGTTGAATACCCTACTAATTCTGGCCAATTGATTACTCTAAAAGAAGCAGCTTCTGGTGTTGCTGAACGATTATTAGCCTTGTTTGTTCCTGGTTCTGATACAAAAATTCCGATGTACGGTGAGTACCAAAAGTTTCAAGAAGATCCCCTTTTTAATAAGAATCATTTGTTTTTTGAATATTTTGATGGAGACACTGGTAAAGGCTTAGGAGCCAACCACCAAACGGGATGGACAGGGCTTATTTCTGAAATTATTAAGCATTTATACGGAAAAGAATAACAATTGTTTTTTGCAAATATATGCTTCATTATAGACAAAAGTAATCCCCTCTTCTAAAAGGTTTTTATCTTAGAAGAGGGGATATTTTCATTTTAGTTCCAATTTTACACCTGCTCTTGTTTGGTCATAGAACAAAATCAGTCCAGTAGGTTTTGCACCGGCAGGAATTGTAAATTTATCATCTTCCGAAAGTTTTGTTTCTTCTGGTGCTGCGTTAACATATACTGAATTTGGTGCAATTTTATTTCCGTTGTCTAATTCAAGTCTAAAATCAGATGTCCCAAATCCGATAGAATTACCTCCAATAGCATTTTTATTTGTTAATTCTATTTTATAAGTTAGTTCAATTCCTGCCGATGTCCCATCAGGATTGGATAAATCGACTGCCTTTATATCTTTTATTTTCACAGATGTTTCCTTCTTTTTCCCTAATAGTACAGATTCAGGTGTTGCTGTAACCACATAGGTTTTAGGTTCTGCAATAGGCACTGCGCTTTCGGTAGTACTTTCGGTAGTAGCTTCTGAACTAGTTGTGTCGGCTTCTTGTTGATCCTTCTTACAAGAATAAGTTGTCAAAATTGCCGATAACGTTCTCACGCTACAAGCAGTTTGGGATTAAATCAGCTTTATCTTTCGGATTTGCCAAATCTTCCAAATACAAACCAATTTTTCCATTAAACCAAATGCCCAAATTGCTTGTAGCGTGTGTTAGCGGTCGTGCTTTGTAAACGTCATTCTTGTTGTCAGCTCTATTTACATTCTGCTAAACAATGTGGATATCTTCGAATTTCAATGACTTTTTATACTGTATAATTGTCATCTGTATTCCAAATACTGTTTCTATTTCACTTTCATCACTGCTGGCGGTGTCCAGCTATCATTTAAAACTCTGTCTTCGGGCCAGTAACATCTTACATACAGTGAGAATATTCCTTTTGGCGCTGGCAGCCAGTTGCTTTTTTTACTTTCTTTCGGAGCTGTATGCTGCACATACAATGTGAGTGAACCATCTGCATTGTATTGCAGGTTTTTATTTTTTGTACCGAGTGAATAACGGTTAAGCACATTGGATTCAAAAAAATGTTCGGCATTATATAAAGTGAGTGACCAGAAACCTTTTACTGGTGGCACTTCGCCTTTTGCAAATGTTACGGTGTATTTATTGTTACCGTTGAGACGGGTTCCTTTTTCATCCAGATCCTGATAGAAATATTTTGTTTCATTTGGTTTGTTCACAAAAATGTTTGCCTTGGCGCAGGAAGCCCTTGTGAGATAATCCACTCCAAACTGTGCGCCGTTGCTTTGCGTTGTCCAATTGTTTTTTATAGGATATCCCACATTTACAAATTGCAATAAAGGTGTTATGAGGTTTTGTTCAGCTTCAACAGCTGCCTTCTTCGCTACTTCTTTTAATTTGGGATTTTTGTTTATTGCATCCAGCAGGCTGTTTATCTGTGCATACAGAGCTTCTTCTCCTGCCTGAGGTGGCACTTCTTTTATTATGTCGGGTAGCTGGTCAAAAAAGGTTTCAGGTTTCACCCATTTTGTTTCACCTCCTCCGGAATTATTCGGTGGTGTACTCTTTGTTTTCTTCCAATCTACTATTTTCATCTTGCCATCAAACTCACTAAGCGGGTACTGATTGATTTGATTAATCAACGGTTGCACGGCTTCTTTATCGGCCGGATCATCTGATTGAAAAACTCGGGGAAGAATAAGGCCATATCTTGTAGGGCATCTAAGTACTCCGGTAATGCCATCGGGAACCTTGCCTTTCCAGTCTTTGCCTACTACGAGGTAAAAGCCAGGTTTCGTGTTATACATTTTTCCCAATTTGGCAAAGCCATCGGTACGTTCATCGCTAACCTGATACACCCAAAAGCGTTCGCCAAAATCTGGCACTTGTAATACGGTAGGTTCTTTTTGCGTATCAAATGGACCAACCCCATATACTACATCTTGGTTAGGGCAGGCAATTACTCTTTGTTCCGGCTTAATATAATCGTTCAGCAAACACAAGCGACCGATTGGAGCCGTGGGTATTACGCCACCAACATATATGGGTTCTTTCACATCGCTTAGCAGTGTTACCCTGTTGTGAACATTGACTAACGGCCAGGCCCACAAGTAAATAACTTTTGTTATGCTTTTTACATATTCTTCTGTCATCACCGTGTTAGGAATTGGTCCGGCTGGCAATACTGTTCTTACATCACTTGTTGATGGATTTGTAACAGTAGTATCGCCTGCCGAAGCGCTTTCTGTTTTTGTGTTTTGATTGCAGGCTGCAATCCCGATAGCTACCAGCAGCAGTATTATCGCAATCAATGGAAGAAAGTTCTTTTTCATATTTTTATTTTTAAACAATACGGTATTTTCTATTCATTATTTATTACTTGAGTTTCTCAATATCTCCCAACTTCCATGTTTTTTCAAACAATGCTTTTTCCGGACCATACATGCGAAACAATATTTCAAATCGACCATTAGGATCTGTGGGAACCCAGTTAGATTCTTTGCCTGCTGGTGACTTCGGAGCAAAATATACATCTACCGAACCGTCGGCGTTTTTCTGAACCGCTTTATCATTGGAGGCACAACTTGCACGGGTAAGGTTTTTAATCAACGCATGTGTTTTACGGTCGTACACCGTTGCCGACCAATACTGTTTGGTTGGTACATTTGCAGGTACATGCAATTGATAGGTTTCAGCACCGCTTAATGCATTGCCATCTTTGTCTTTGCCTGCTATGAGATATATCTGTGCGGTACCGAGTCGCTTAATTCCGACGTAACCAATAGAGTAAGTAAGGGCACGGGCATCAACCGGGTAGATGTCGGTTTCAGTATAACCTGAAGATCCGGCCTTCACCAAATCCGGCATTGCCGGAATTGCCCAATGTGCATCAGCATTCAAAGGAGGAAAACCTGCATCATACATTAATTCAATATAATCAAGTGCTGCTTTTGCTGCCGCATTTAGAATCTCCGTTGTTCTTGCACTTGGGTTAAAGGGTTTGCCTTTTTCTATTCCGATAGTTTTAAGCTGGTCAATCATTCCTTTATCACGGGTAAGCCAAGGCTGGCTTTGTACAATCCGGTCAAGCGAACGAAAAAACTTTATATTGTATGGGATGGTTGCATCATACATGATACCATAGGCATCAGTATATTTTGTTTCGCCGGGGTTTTCTACCTTGGACAGCGGGTAAACTTTAAGCCTTTTACCGTAAGTTACAGCTTTTGCAATATCTGCATCACTATGGCTTGCAAGATTGGAACGAAACAGCCCATAACCTTCATACGAATCAGCAGCAAGTACAATATAGCCAGCAGGTACTTTCTGATGGTAACCCGGAGGCAATATTAGGTATTTGCCCCCTTCGCCTTTATCAGCACCGTAAGGCCCGGCATCTTCCAACGGCATCTGGAATACATTATCAATGTTGGCAGCAAATGAGGACCCGCCTTTCGCCGGCGGAACTTCAATTACCACTGGACCCACATCTTTTGTATTAAAGAATACCATAAAATAGATCGCATCAGGATTTGGTGTAAGCGTTTGATTATGCCAGTCAGCAGGTCGTGACCAGTAAACAATCTCGTTTTGTTTGGCAGATGTTTTTGTAAACATTTCCTGTAACATCAGGTCGTAATTCACAGCAGGCATACCCCATATGGCTGCTTCTATTGCCCTGCTGAAGATCATTTGCTCTTGAATGTTGGCAGCTGTGAAGGCAGAGCCTGACGAGTCAGCAAAACTAGTTGATGGATTATTTGTAGACTGCTGATCCTTTCTACAGCCTGCCAGTAATATTACAGTAACTAGGATTACCGGCAGTAATGAAATGGTTGTTTTTTTCATATTTGCTATTTTTTATTTAAGGTTTGTTTTATTATCTGTTATTTATTCACATTATCTTCGGCGGCGGATATGAGGTTGGTCTGACTGCTTCTTTTTTTGTCAGTTTAAATTTCCAACAATCTTTGATAGCATGACCGCTAACGCTAAAACTGTGATTAAATTTTTTTTCATTGTGTGTTTATTTAAGTTATTTATAAGTTGCTCTCTAAATCAAATTTCTTAAAATTTGCAATAAAAATCTTAAAATTTATTCTTTTGTTAAAATCATACAAAACTGAAATAAAAGTAGTTGTAATTCTTAAATTCAAATATATAAAATAATTATTACAAATCTATTAGCGCTTTATTATTGATTAATCAAAACTATTTTGGAATCTAACTGTAACACTTTTTCATTTTCAAAATTGATATTAAGATTACATAAAAAAACCCTTTCTAAACATTACATTTTGAAAGAGCTTATTTTTATTACGACACTTATCTTTTATTTGATGTCTATTTTTTTTCCGGTTTCGGCCGCTTTATAGATGGCGTTAATAACTTTAATATCTTTTAGCCCCTCCTCACCTGTTATGTGACTTGGCAATGGTTGGTTGTCTAGAATGGCTTTGCAAATTCCGTCCATTTGATCTTTTTGTTGATTGGTTTTGGGGCAGATTAATTCATTTTGAGAAGTTCTCCCTTTAAATGGGCCATAACTTAATGCCGGGCTTAATGCGAAATTCCCTTCGTCGGCAGTTGCATACAATCTATCAATATAAAAACCAACAGAAGTACTACAATTGGCCAAAGCTCCGCTAGGAAATTCCATTTGCCAAGTGATACTTTCTTCGGTTTCCGAAAATCGATCTTTGTTATTGACAGGGCCAAATTGGGCGGTTACCGAAATGGGTTCTTCGCCCAAAATATAGCGAGCAGCTTGTATGCAATAAACCCCTAAATCCATCAAGGGACCACCACCAGATAATTTCTTGTTCAATCGCCATAGGGCTCTATCATTTTTGTCCACTATTGTAACCTTATCGAGGGTGTCATAGGTTTTGTAACCAAGACCTGCTTCTATGTATCGTATTTGCCCAAAGACTTTTTCTTGTCCCATTCTTTTAATTTCTAAATGTGTGGGTTCGTAATGCAAACGATAACCAAGAGCTAATTGAACCTTGTTGTCTTTGCAGGCTTGAATCATTTCTTCACATTCCTTGACTGTAACTGCCATTGGTTTCTCAGTAATTACGTGTTTTCCCGCTTTGGCCGAACGAATTACAAACTCTTTGTGTAACCCATTTGGTAAAACAACATATACCAAATCGATATCTTTATTGTTTTTTATTTCGTCAAAGTTTTGATAGTTGTAACAGTTTTTTTCAGGGATATTGTATTGCTTTTTCCATTTCTCAACTTTTGAAGGCGTTCCAGTAACTATGCCTGCAAGGTTACAATATTGGGATTCGGTTATTCCTTTTGCTAATAAATCTGCGTAGATACCTAAACCGCACAAGGCAACATTGATTTTTTTTCCTGTGTATGGTTTTTCTTTATTGGCTTCGATGGTCATAAACGATGGAAGACTTGTCACGACTATAGAGGCGCCAACACCTAGTCCCATTTTATTGACAAAGGAACGTCTTGAAATGTTTTTCATAAGTTATATTATATTGGTTATCAACAGTTAGTCATTAAATCACAAAAGATGTTACATCTCTGTTAGCTGGGTGAGGGATCGCAGCAAGCTACCGAAGTAGCGCGTAGAGCCCGACAGTTTTCTGATAAAAGGGCGAATACTCTCAAAGAAATTTTGCCCTTTTATCAGGAAACTGGCACCCCAAAATAATTTTATAGAAAAAAGGTTCACTTAAAACTAGTTGTTTTAAATGAACCTTTTATTTGGCTTAAAGCACGGTTTATTTATGGGACATAAACATTGTTGGCTTGTTTGATATCGGCCATTAAACCACTTGGGTCTATTGTTATTTTCTTGATTGCCGTTTTTGGTTTTGCAATGTTGAATTCGAATGTTGAAAATGCCCAAGCCCAATCGTTTAATACTGTTCGAGTGATAGCTGGTGTTGGATTTGGTTTTTCAAAACTCATCATACGCAACGGAATGTAGAAACTTTCCTTAGAACCATCTGTATATTCTACCAACAAATCGATAGGCATTGGCATTCTGCCAATTCTTTCTAAAGTTACGGTTGTTTTATCGGCGTTTTCTTGAACCTCTTTAATGCTGTAATCGATAGTGTTTAAGGTTTCGGTCCAATCTATCAGATACCAATCCAGATTTGCTCCTGAAACACGTTCGGCTGTTCTCTTGATATCGTTGGGTGTTGGGTGTTTGAATTTGAAATCCTGGTAGTATTTTTTTAGGGTTTTATCTAAATTTTCTTGTCCAATTACATAAATCAATTGCGACAAGAAGATGCTTCCTTTTATATAAGAAGAAATAGAATAAGGACGATTCTCATCATAACGATCACCATGAGTAGTTTGAGGTTGCTCTTTGCCCGATTCTACTAGTTTATAATAGGCTGCATAATTTCCTTTGAATGGGTTATCTTCTTTTTTTTCTTTGAGTTCGTTTAATGCTAAATCTTCGATATAGGTTGTAAATCCTTCGTCCATCCATGGGTGCTTAGATTCATTGGATGCTAGAATATGTTGGAACCAAGAATGCCCCAACTCGTGCGAAGCAGTACCTAAAATACCTTCTGGTTTTCCGTTTCCAAGCATCAAAGTACACATTGCATATTCCATTCCTCCATCGCCACCTTGTATGAATGAATATTGTTTATAGGGATAATCTCCAACTGTTTTATTGAAATATTCCATCACCTTAACGAGTAATGGTTGTACTTTTCGCCAATTTTCTACAACAGAAGGTGTGTTTTTGATTAGGAAATGTAGGTCAACATTGTTCGGCCCTTTTACAATATCATGTTGGTAATTTTTATCGGCTGCCCAAGCAAAATCATGAACGTTTGGTGCTACAAAATGCCAAGTTAATGTTTTTGCTTTTTTTGGATATACTACATTTACTCCAGCATCTTGGTATCCATGTCCTATTTCATTTGGATTTTGCAAATAACCAGAACCTCCGATCGTATATTCTTTGTCAATAGTGATTTTTACATCAAAATTTCCCCAAACGCCATGAAATTCTCTTGCTATATAAGGATCAGCATGCCATCCTTCAAAATCGAATTCGGCCATTTTAGGATACCATTGTGTCATTGATAATTCTACTCCTTCAGAATTATTTCTTCCAGAACGACGGATTTGTACTGGAACCTGTCCGTCAAAATCTAGAGTAAAAGTCGATTTTGAATTAGGTAAAATAGGCTTTGCCAAGGTAACTTCTAGAATAGTTCCTACTTCTTTTGCAGTTGCAACCACTCCATCTTGTTTGAAATTGGATATTTTAAGATAACCAATTTCGTTTGGTTTCAAACTTTTGATTCGGCTTACTTTTACATCCTTCCCATCAACATTCGTTTTGGTCACCATTCTAGCATCAGGATCTTTGATGGTCTGGAGTCTGCCGTCCATTTCGCTTCCTGGTTGAAAAGCATTGTTGTATAAGTGATAATATACTTTTGTTAAGGTATCCGAAGAATTGTTAGTATAAATCAGTTCTTGTTTTCCTTTGTACTGATAATTTTTGACATCCATAGTGACATCCATTTTGTAATCGACATGTTGTTGCCAATATCCTTTATCTTGGGCAAAAATAGCAGTTAAATTTGCCGAAAAGAAAACCAATAAAAAAAGTTTGCGCATTGTATTAAAAATAAAAATTGGAAGAGTAAAAATAACTCTTCCAATGGATTAGTATGAAAATTAAAATTATTTTTTCGACATTTTTTCAGCCAATAAAAGTGCATTATAAGCGTTGACCATTTTGGCCGATTTAGAAGATTTGGTAGATGCTGTAGCCTCAGGTTTTTGACCAGGATTTGCTTCGTCTTCACCCAAAACTACTTGCGATGGAAGAGGAATCCCTGATTCCATCAAAATTTGTTTTACTTGTTTGGCTTTCAATTTTGGGTAATAAGAACGAATTAAAACTGCTACTCCGGCAACATTCGGTGCTGCCATTGAAGTACCTTGTAAATATTTGTATTTATTATTTGGAATGGTAGCGTATATTTCTTCACCTGGTGCAAAAACATCTACATTAAAATCCCCATAATTAGAGAACGAAGCCACTACGTTTTCACCATATTGATTATTAATAGCTCCAACGGTTATAACATTAGATGCAAACTCTTTTTGGTTGTCGTCAGAGTCATTTGGGAAACTAGCATTTTCTAGCAAATCAATGTTTTTTCCGTCATTTCCTGCTGCATGAACGAAAAGAACATCTTTCTTTTCTGCATACTTGATAGCATCAAAAACCCATTGCTTGTGTGGAGAATAATTTTTACCAAAACTTCCATTAATTACTTTGGCTCCATTATCTACAGCATATCGAATAGCTAAAGCAATGTCTTTATCGTACTCATCTCCATCAGGAACAGCCCTAACTGCCATAATTTCAACATTGTCTGCAATTCCATCACCTCCTATACCGTTTCCTCTTACTTGAGCAATAATTCCGGCTACGTGAGTTCCGTGAAGTGCTTCTTCTTTATCAGGACCATAAACGGTATTGTTTCCGTATTTGGTGTCTTTAATATTATCTACATCATCACCAACAATTTTACGATTATCCAACTCTTTGTTTAAGTTATAATCCAATTGCCCGTAAACATAGTCACTGTATTCTTTGATTTCGGATCTAAAATTAGGACCCGCATTGGTCAAAATTCGAGACATAATCATTTTGCTCTTGGTTAAATCTGGATCGGTCGTAACGATTGCGTTTACCTCATCAAGAGTATAATTTTCTTTTCCTAAATGTGTTTGAATTGCTTTATCAGTAGTGGTCAAAAAATCAACTTGTTTTTTGTCCTTCATTGCTTTCTCATACTTTTTATTGTAAGCAGCTAAAGCTTTTTTGTACGTATCGGAACCGTCATCGCCTTTTTTGACAATACGAGTCATTTCGAGAGTTTCGTGTAAATCATCTCCAAGAAAATTCCAACCATGAATATCGTCTATATATCCATTTCTGTCATCATCTTTTCCATTTCCAGCGATTTCTTTTTTATTGGTCCAAATAACACCTTGTAAATCTTCGTGGTCAATATCTACCCCAGAATCTACCACCCCAACAATAACTTTGACACCTTTTTTCCCTTTTAATAATTCGGCATAAGCCTTATCCACACTCATTCCTGGAATACTATCTTGGGCTAGATCCAGATGTGACCATCTTTGCAATTCGGGTTCGCTTAGCTTACCTTTTTTTGCTGAATAAGTAGTTGCAGTTTGAGCATTTGCCGAAAGGCATAAAGACAAAGCTGCTACCAATGTAAACGAAGTTAAATTTACTTTTTTCATCTGTTTGAGTTTTCCAGTTTTAATAATCAATTTCAAAAATAGTAGAAGTAAATTAAAAAATGCGCAATCATTAACTGTTTTTTGTGAAAAAATACTTTTAAGAAGCTATTTTGTTATAAAAGTGAACTTCTCTCGTTATTAATAATTTATTTGTAGGAAAATGAAATGTTTTTTATATTATTGTAATCCATTACACTAACCATAAATCTATGAAAACAAAATTACTTTTATTGGATCTGCTAACTTAGCGTGCATAGAAAGTTAAGAAATAATCTTAATTTTAACCTATGAAACAAGTACGCAAAATTTATGACAAAGCTTTTAAGGATAAAGCTGTCCAATTGAGTTATGAGAGAACCAATACATCAGAACTCGCCAGAGAGCTAGGAATCACAGCTCCTCAGTTGTATAAATGGCGAAAAGAATTCGAGGAGTTTGGTACTGGAAGTTTTCCTGGAAAAGGAAATTTAAAGCTGACTCCTG
>NZ_JBDLZX010000007.1:0-126477 GCF_040045115.1 Flavobacterium adhaerens
GGGTCAGAAAAATAGATTTCTTCTTATTTAGATTATCTAATCTTTTTGCTTAATCCCCAACTTTTGCAACTGATCCGAAGAATGCTGTAAAAGTTAGGTGTAGGGTAATAAATTGTTGTTTTGTCTGTGATAGCCCGCATGAGGGATGGAAATGGCATCCTTTTCTTTTGCTTCTTTAGCAAAAGAAAAGATATAATGTACAGCCCGACCCAAAGGGACATGCCATAATTTGAACTAATGAATTGATATTGTTTTTATTAATATCTCGTTAGTTGATACTAGTAAGAATTTGTGATTGATAAAAAAAAGCTCAAAATTTTTATTTTGAGCTTTTCTATTGTTGTTAACGTGGTCTTGTTCTGTTTTTTTTGTACTAATATTTCCAAATTAATACATCGGCTGTTTTCATGGTTTTTGTCCCAATAAGAATCTCTGCTTTATTTGGGAGTTTCATTTCATAAACTTTATCGGTATAATTGACTGCGATTCCAAAACCATCACGATACTCTACAAGTATTCCTTCTGGATAATTTTCTATTGGAATATTTAGCTTTTGGTATAATTTGGTTAGAACTTGTTTTTCAAGATCTCCTTTCAATGAATCAACGCCAATGTATGTAACAGTTCCTTTGCCTAATTTTTGTGTTATAACAGCTGGAGTTCCTGCATAAAAGTCTCCTTGATAGGTAGCCCAGATTTCAGTTTTGTCGTAGGGTTTGAGTAGATCACCCCAGCTTACCCAGTCAAAATTTTGATTGTCAAACTTAATTTGGTCTGGCGAATTTGGCATTAATAAATCGTATGATTCTATTTCGGAACCTATAAGTTTCCATATTGGTTCGTAAAATTTAGATTCCCAAAGATGCCCTTTCTTATTTTGGATTCCTGTTCGGCAACTTAGTATTAGGTTTCCTCCTTTTTGTACATATTTAGTTAATTTGTTGATGAAAGGAATGTCAATCATTTGATACGCTGGAGCTATTATCACTGGGTAGTTGGCTAAATCGGTTGTATCACGGATGAAATCTACAGGGGCTCCAAATGATTTTACTGCTTTGTAATATTTTAAGAAATGTTTTTCGGTATCCCATTCCTTAGTTTGTTTGTTGAGATTTATTCCCATAACATTATCGGTATTGAATACAATACCAGTTTTGCGTTGTAAATAATCTTTTGGTAAGGATGTGTTCGAATTTTGTTTTTTTCTTAGAATATTTATTTCGCTGATGAATTGCATAAATTCTTGTCCTCCTGCTGTTGGGGTTATACCATCAGGACCGACTATTCCATAATGAAATTGTTCGTATCCATACAATGGCGCTCGATATCTGTAGGTGCAAGTAAATTTACTTCCTCCAGCAAAAACATGCCATAGCCATAAGCGTATTGCTCCGGGTAAAGGTTGTGGGTTGATACTTCCCCAATTGACTTGTCCTGGTTGTAACTCCATTACTCCATAACCATTTTGTATAGGACGGAAAAAATCATTTGCCATAGAGATACGGGAATATTCGCCTACTCGATACCCTTTTGCTCCTATACCTGTATCTTGTCCGTAAACCATATAACGTGTGTATGATACAAAATCTAATTCTTTGCTTGCTCCTATGTATCCTACATCATACATAGGGATATAATTAGAGGTAATCCATTGATTAGGATTTGAATATTTGCGGATTTCTATTGCTTGTTCGTCTAAAAAAGTAGCTGTTTCGTTGTCTGCAAATCGATAATGATCTAGTTGAGAATGAAGGTTCATTCCCCAAAGGGCATGTAAAGGAATGTTTATTTCTGAGAAATTTTTATATGTTCCACTCCAAAAATTATTTCCCCATGCCTCATTGAGAGTTTCAATTGTTTTGTATTTGTTTTTAAGCCAATCTCTATATCGTTGTGTAGCATTTTGTCCGTAATCGAGAAAACGACGCGGTTCGTTGTCTATTTGCCAGCCTATTATGTTTTCATTATTACCATATCTTTTAGCTAATTCGGCTATCATTTTCATTGAATAACTACGATAATAATTGCTCGAGAAAGATGCGTGTTGGCGTGTGCCATGATCCATTTTTGATCCATCTTCCATTGTTGCTAATACGTCTGGATGTTTTCGGACAAGCCATACTGGAGGGGTTGCCGTTGAAGTACACATTATAACTTTAAGGTCGTATTTCTTCGCTAATTCTATAGACTTATCAAGCCAGCCAAAATCATATTTGCCTTCTTCGGGTTCTAGTTGCGCCCAAGCAAATTCTCCAAAATGAGTAAATTCAAAACCCATTTTTTTCATGTTTTTAAAATCACGTTCCCATTGGGTTGGATCCCAATGTTCAGGATAATAATAAACACCGATGCTGGTGATATTTTTTTGAGGGAAGAATTTTTCTATTTTTTGTGAATACCCTAAAAAAATAAATAAAAAATATATTGCAAAGAAGTATTGAATGTTGATAGTTTTGATTCTATATTTCATTTTTTTGTAAATTTTGTTATTTACAAATCTAAGTTTTTCTAACTATCAAATTAATTTTATTTTTAGAAGGAGTTTAGAGTGCAAAAAAAAAATCCCGTCTTGAAGTATTAACAAGACGGGATTGGAAAATATTTTTAATCGAGTGTTTATGCAAGCATGGTTACTGGATTTTCAATATATTGTTTTAATGTTTGTAAAAATTGGGCTCCAGTTGCTCCATCAATTGTACGATGGTCACAAGCTAAAGAAAGCATCATAGTGTTTCCAACTACAATTTGGCCGTTTTTAACAACTGGTTTTTCAACAATTGCACCTACGGAAAGAATTGCCGAATTTGGTTGATTTATAATTGAATTGAATTCAGTTATACCAAACATTCCAAGGTTAGAAACAGTAAATGTACTTCCTTCCATTTCAGCAGGCCCAAGTTTTTTGTTTTTAGCTCTTCCAGCTAGGTCTCTTACGCTAGCTCCGATTTGAGATAAGCTCATAGCATCTGTGAATTTTAGAACCGGAACTACTAGTCCATCTTCAACAGCAACAGCAACCCCAATATTCACATGGTGATTGATAGTGATGGCATCATCTTTCCATTGAGAATTGATTTTTGGATGTTTTTTAAGTGCTAAAGCACAAGCTTTGATTACCATATCGTTGAAAGATACTTTTGTATCAGGAACAGTGTTGATAACGGCTCTTGATTGCATAGCGTCATCCATTGAAACTTCAATTACTAGGTTGTAATGAGGCGCAGTGAACAATGATTCAGATAAACGTTTCGCGATGATTTTACGCATTTGCGAATTTTTGATTTCTTCTGTGAAAACTTCTCCAGCAGGTACAAATACTTTTGGAGTTTCTGCTTTAGCAGTTTCAGGAGCACTTGAAGCTGGAGCATTTGAAGCTACAACTGATGGAGTAAAGTTTTCAATATCACTTTTTACGATACGTCCATTTTCTCCAGTTCCTTTAACTTGAGACAATTGAATTCCTTTGTCGCTAGCAATTTTCTTTGCTAACGGAGAAGCAAGAATTCGTTTTCCGTCAGTAACAGTTTCAACTATTTCAGTTGCTTTTTCAGCAGGAGTACTTTTTACTTCTTCTTTTGGGGCAGAAGCAGTTGTGCTACCACCTACTTTATAATTTTCTGCAATTCCATTAATATCTGTTCCTGCAGGACCAATAATTGCTAAAAGGCTATCAACAGGAGCTGTACTACCTTCTTGAATTCCGATATATAATAATGTTCCTTCATTGAAAGATTCGAATTCCATTGTAGCTTTATCGGTTTCTATTTCTGCAAGAATATCACCTTCGCTTACTTTGTCTCCTACTTTTTTCAACCAAGAAGCAACAGTACCCTCAGTCATTGTGTCGCTCAAACGAGGCATAGTTACTACAATAACTCCTTTTGGAAGTTCTGTTGCTGGAGTTGAAGCTGGAGCAGATTCTGGAGCTTTAGCTTCGGCAACAGGCTCTGATGCTGGAGCAGCTGGTGTTGCGCCTCCTGCTATTAAAGCAGAAACGTCTTCACCTTCTTTTCCTATAATTGCTAAAAGAGAATCTACAGGAGCAGTTTCTCCTTCAGGGATTCCGATATATAAAAGAGTTCCTTCGTTGAAGGATTCAAATTCCATTGTTGCTTTGTCGGTTTCTATTTCGGCTAAGATATCACCTTCGCTTACTTTGTCTCCTACTTTTTTAAGCCAAGCTGCTACCGTTCCTTCAGTCATAGTATCGCTCAAGCGAGGCATTGTTACAATTGTTGCCATAATTGATTTATAGTTTATGAGGTGTGAATGGATAGTTTTCTTGTTCGTACACTACGTCGTAAAGTTGTTGAATTTCAGGGTAAGGAGATTCTTCAGCAAACTGCGCACATTCTTCAACTAAATCTTTTACTCTTTGATCGATAACTTCAATTTCATCTTGCGTAGCATATTTTTGATCTAAAATAACATCTAATACTTGAGTGATTGGATCGATTTTTTTGTATTCTTCTACCTCTTCTTTAGAACGGTATAATTGAGCATCCGACATAGAGTGTCCTCTGTAACGGTATGTTTTCATCTCAAGGAAAGTTGGTCCGTCACCTCTTCTTGCTCTTTCAATTGCTTCGGTCATTGCTTCAGCAACTTTTACAGGATTCATTCCGTCAACAGGCCCACATGGCATTTCGTATCCTAAACCTAATTTCCAAATGTCAGTGTGATTTGCAGTTCTTTCGACAGAAGTACCCATTGCATATCCATTGTTCTCGACAATGAAAACAACAGGAAGTTTCCATAACATAGCCATGTTGAAAGCTTCGTGTAATGATCCTTGACGAGCAGCTCCATCTCCAAAATAAGTCAAAGTTACTCCTCCAGTTCCGTTGTATTTGTCTCCAAATGCTAAACCAGCACCCAATGGAATTTGTCCACCAACGATACCATGTCCTCCGTAAAAACGGTGTTCTTTGGAGAAAATGTGCATAGATCCTCCCATTCCTTTTGAAGTACCAGTAGCTTTTCCTAAAAGTTCAGCCATTACACGTCTTGGATCTACTCCCATTCCGATAGGTTGCACGTGATTTCTGTAAGCAGTAATCATTTTGTCTTTTGTCAAATCCATAGCGTGCAAAGCACCTGCTAATACAGCCTCTTGACCGTTATATAAGTGTAGAAAACCTCTAACTTTTTGTTGGATGTATAATGCCGCAAGTTTGTCTTCAAACTTTCTCCAAAGTAGCATATCTTCATACCACTTTAAATAAACTTCTTTTGTAACTTCTTTCATTTGAAATAATTCTTTTGCTTAAGTGTTATTGTTTTACAATTGTGACCTAGTAACGCAAAATAGTTTCCTCATCACAAATTTGCGCCCCGAAGGGATCGGGATGCAAAAATAAGACATTCCTACTTAGAACTAAAATTTAAAAGCTAATTTTTAGTTGTTTTTTTAGAGTAATTTGTTATCAAACATAAATGGGAGTAAATTTTTTAGTGATTCTGATCGATGAATTTCTCCTTTTTCGCCCATATAATAAATTTCGATTGAGGTATTTTGTTTTATTTCATATTCTGCAATCGACTGACGACAAGCTCCGCAGGGAGGTACTGGGGTGGTGGTTGTGTTGGAATCTGATGCTGCGGTAATCATTATTTTTAGAATTTTGACTTCGGGATAAAGTGTTCCTGCTTGAAAAATAGCAACTCTTTCTGCACAAAGTCCTGAAGGATATGCTCCGTTTTCTTGATTTGATCCGAATATGATTTTGCCATTGTCTAATAAAATTGCAGCGCCAACTTTGAATTTGGAATAAGGAGCGTAAGCTTTTTTTCTTATTTCTATAGCTTTTTCCATTAATTCTTGATCCAGTTGCGGTAATTCATTAATAGTATTAAATATATTGATTTTGGAAGTGATTGTTAGTTCTTTCATTCCGTTTTTTAAATTAAATAAGTGTTGAAATACAATAGATACTGTTAAAAATAAAAAAAAATCCAATTTCAAAATAGTTGAAGATTGGATTTTTGTTTGCTATAATAGAAAAAAATTAATAAGTCTCGTATTTGTCTCCAAAATTGAATGATAATGAGAATCGCAATGTGTTTTCCAATGGATTTTGAACTTTGGATGTTGAAAATAAGTAAGAGACATCTATTTTGATTGTAGTGTATTTGAAACCAGCTCCAAGCGAGAAATATTGTCTAGCTCCTTTGTCTTGATTTTCGTGAAAATATCCAGCTCTAAATGAAAATGAATCTTGATAAACATATTCAGATGCTAGTGAGTAGGTAACCTCTTTTAATTCTTCACTAAATCCTCCTGGTGCATCTGTAAAAGATTGAAACATTCCCGAGAACCATCCAATATTGTTGTAATCGACATTGTTTAGGTCTTCTTCCTCGGAAGTAACAGTTCCGTCGCCATTTAAATCAGCATTTTGAGGGGTTGGAACTAATAATTTGTTTAATTCTAGATTTACTGCAATCTTGTTGTATTCGTCAAGTATAAAATCGAAGCCTCCTCCCAATTTCATATTAGCAGGTAAAAAATTTCGGTTAATGTCGTTATTATCATAACTCATTTTTGGTCCCATATTTTGAAAATTGAAACCAGCTCTCCAACGTCCGTTAAAATCGTTATAGGCAATTTCTTCAGATTGATAAAAACCTGCTACGTCAACCGCAAAACTGCTGGAAGATGATGAATCATTATTGTCTGTTGCGACTTTTAAATTTGAATTGATAAAACGACCTGCCACTGCCATCGAGAATTGCTCGCTTAGTTTTAAAGAATAGGATAAGTCTAATGCGAATTCATTAGGAGAAACAACAAGTACAGGACTGTCATAATCGGTTCTTAAATCGATGTCTCCAAGTCCGAAATAACGAAAACTAGCGCCAAAAGCACTTTTGTCACTGTATTTGTTGAAATAATTTACCTGTGCCAAAGAAATGTCATTTACTAGCTCTGTCAAATAAGGTGTGTAACTAACTGAAACTCCTTGTTGATCTTCTGCAAATGCATATTTGGCTGGATTCCATTGTTGAGAAAAATTATCTGTTGAAGTAGCTACTCCATTATCGGCCATACCTGCAGATCTAGCATCGGCAGCAACTAATAGGAACGGAACAGCCGTTGTGATTTTGTTATTGTCTTGAGCCTGAATAAAATTATACGAGTATAAAAAGATAAATATCAATAAGGATTTTTTCATTATTTTAAATAAAATTAGTTGGGTATAAATATACTATGATTATTAAAGAATGACAAGTTTTTCAATTTTTTCAACTTTTTTGTTGGATAAAGTTGCCTTTACTTTTAGCTTATAAATGTAAACTCCTTTTCCGATTCTATTTCCAAAATCATCACGAGTATCCCATGTAATATCTCTCGATAAAAATCCTGGAGTTGTTATGGTTTGGTTTTTTGTCCAAACAACTTTTCCAGTAATTGTTAGTACTTGAACTTGTACTTCTAATGGCTCGTTTGGTTTGTTGTGAGTAAACCAAAATTCGGTATAGTTTACACACGGATTTGGATAATTTAGAACATTTGTTAGTGTTACCGTTTCATTTCCTACTACTAAAAATTGTATTTCGGTTGTAGTTGGATTGTTGTAAACATCCCATACAGTAAATGTAATGGTGTGTAATCCTGGTTCTAAATCTCTAAATTGAAAATGTAAATTACCTTTTGAATAACTATCGAGTTCTGTTTGATAATAATCGTTCAGAATAGTTGGGTTACTTTCGTCGCCATCTAATATTGCTATTATATCATGTCCTATCCCTCCAGCAGTGTTGATCCCGCTTTCATCCTCTAAATAAGCAATAAATATTGGTGATTGATTTGTAATTCCTCCAGAAACAAAAGATTCATCATTCATATATAACTTTACTTTGGGACTATTATTGTCTGCAATTGCATTTTCATTTATACCACCAACTTTAATTGATAAATCATAACCAGTAATGTTTTCTAAGGTTTGGTTTTTTTGTGAATAAAAACTGATTTTACCGTTGGCTAATGGGATTCGAATATCTTTTGGAACGATAAAACTGTATTCGAATTGTCCGTTTGTAACTGTTGCGTTTCCTCTAAAAATAGCTTCTCCTAGAATATCAAAATCTATCGAGGGGCTGTTTCCATCATTGTTTAAAGTGCTTTGTGTAATTTCTTTGTCAAAGAGTATTGTAGAAACAACACCGTTGTAACTAGTAAGGGGTGTGTTGTTTTCGTCTGTAACTTGTCCTGTGATTTTCATTTTTGCTAATGATTTAAAATCAGGTAAGGGTTCGGTAATTGGGATATCATTTACTTTGCTGAGAATGATTTTTGGCTTGGGTATGGCTAAGAATAAAGCTGGGTCACCTATATATAAAATAACATTGGTTGCTGAATTTGGATTTTCGTTTTTGGATATTCTAAGGGCTTCGGCAGTCGAAACGTATTCGTTAGTGCTATAGGATAAAAGGTTTTTTGTAAAAACATCGTTAAAATTTTCAGCACTAAATTGACCTATAGACCGAATAGTAGAGACAAGTGAAATTGCTCCTCCTTTAGAATTCCAATAAATGTATTCTCCCGCTGTTGGTCTTGTCGGATTGTCAAATCTTGAGAAATCACAGGTAATGGTTATAAAAAGAGGGTATTTGTATTGGTTGTTAAGGTTTTGACTATCTGTTTTGTCCCAAATGCGTTCGCTGGCCAATCCATCTTCTCCACCATGGCCTAAATAATTAAAAATTAATGCACCTTTTTCGAATTCATTGTAAAAATCGGTTTTGGCTTTAGGGTATCTTTGTCCACCCGCAGAAGCTTCTTGTGTATAAGAGTCAAGGAATATTTTAAAGACATTCAAGAAAGGTTTTTGCGATTTGATTTCGTCAGCCAGTGTGTTTTGTCTTGATTGCAAGGTTGCGTCACTGGCCTTGTCAGAATCATCAGCTATAGTTATATAATTGTTTCTCCAATGACCAAAAGATTTTTTATTATGGTATTCAATAACTTTGGTAACCATTTCTTCAGCTTGAACAGTGTTGCTTACAAGCATTCTTCCAACAGCAATATCAATTCCTCCAAAGTTAGTGGTGATATTTCCTTCAGTATCATCCATAAGCCCATAAAAGTCATCCGATGCAAAAGAAGCTTCTCCTGTTGTGTTGCTTGTTAAGGATTCATAAATAGGAACAATGTTAGAATTGTTGGTTATGTTATTTTTATAATCAAAAGAAGCATCGCCAAAAAGATTCACGTATTTTATTTTTTTGTCCACAGAAGAGGCATTGTCATAGATGTATTTGATGCAATTTCGAATGGCAGCAATGTCTTGTTTGCCTGATGAAAATTCTTGATAAATAGATTCTAGGGTTAAAACTTTGGTGTTTAAGCTTGAATTCGATCTGTGAAAATTTGCTAGTTTTTCGGCCTGGCTTCTTAAAAAATCTGGTGCAATAATGATGTAATCTATATCTTGAAATTCTCCTTGAGAATTTTGAAATACGGTACCTTTAATATTAATATTGTTGATTTTGGATTTGTTTTCTCTTAAAGGGGTGTAGTAATCGTTAGAATCAAGTGCAATATATTTTTGAGTTTCACCCAAATTTGCTTTGAATGAAAATTGACTTCCAGAATTGTTTTCTATGTTGGAGATATTATAAATGTCTGTAATGTTCCAGATTTGAGGAATAGATGAAGCGTTCGAAAAGTTATAAGAAGCAATACCAGTATTTGAACTAGCTAAATCGTATTGAAAAGGAAACTGTTTGCCAAATCCTTGCAGATTGCTTTTTGTTTTAATTTGAATATAATCTAAAAAACCCTTAGAGCCCGGAACTCCATTGTTATTATAAGTTAATTGTATAGTAATCGAAGTTGAACCGGTAAAGGTAATATCAGAAAGTTTGTTGTTGAAGTATTGAGTTTCGGAACTTGTGTTTAATGCTGGAAAAGAGACGTTGCTAATGTCAATTCCGTTAGCGGTAATTTTAAAAGAAGTTGGAGTATAAGCAGCCGAAGCAAGAGAAATATTTAGACGGGCTGGTGAAATACTGTTGATATTTGGAAAATTGAATAGAAATTCTTGTGTATTGTTGATTTCGAAAGATTCTCCCACCCATTGACGACCAACTTGGGCAATATTAGTGTTGTCTATTTCATGAAATTGATATTCATCGTACATTGTTAAATTTTCAGTACTGATACCTGTTGGTTGAGCCATTTCGGTTATCCTCTTTCCGTTATCCCCTTGAACTGTTATGTAATAATAAGATTTTGTGTCATAAAGATTAATGTTGGTTTGACTTTCTTCGCTCCAGTTCGTAATTCCTTCCCCATAAAATAATATATAATCGTTGGAATTGAAAATGCCGTCGTCTTCTCCTTGAATTTGAATTGCATTTTCTGTTAAATCAAATGGATAAAATGTTTCGTTAGAAAGAGGAAGCATTCTTCCTCCGTTGCCGTAGATTTTTATTTTCTTGGGGTCAACTCCGTTCAAATTTAAGCCTATTTGTTGTAAAAAATCAGTTGTGATTTTGTAAACTCCTGATTTTTCTATGTAAAATCGATACCATTCACCAGAAGCTAAAACAGAGTTACTGATGATTGTTTTTTTGTTTGTTGTCGAAATTCTTCTTGTAGAACCATTTTCAATTATGTAAGAAAATGATTTTATTTTTTTGTAACCTAAATCATCTTTAATAATGGGTGAAATTCTCAGAAAATTTTGAACATTATTTCTTGATTTTGTTGTAATAAGTGTTGGTTTTAACGAATTTGGAATCTCTTTTGTGTTTAAATTTCCAATTCCAGAACTAGCAATAGACTCATAAATTATATTGTTAATTTGAATGTTTTTTGGGTTTAAATTTTCGTCATTTTTTAGATTTAATTTAAAAAAAAGGGCTTGGTTTTTAGCATCGTAATCATAACTATTACCTTCAAAAATTGGAGTCTGAAGTCTTATGTTTGTTGGGTTGACGTGTGTTGGAGTTATCCAGTTTATGGTAACATCTCCTTTGGTTTGAGCAAGAGCAAAAAAAGGTAAGAGAATTATATGATAAAAGACTAGATTTCTCATGGGGGAAATGTGAGGATTTGTGTTGGAAATAATGTCTAAAAGTAATTAAAAAATATTAAAAGTGATTTTAGTTGTTTTGTGTAATAAAAAATATATTTTTGCGTTTCTATAAACATCTAAAAAAACGTTAAAAAATTAGTTAAAAAAGGGTTTTGTGATTTAATTTAAATTATTACATTGCACTACCTAAATTTTAATTATTACCTACTAGAAACTATGAGAGTAAATAAGACTTTTTCCCTACCAGTAATGCTATCACTTGCATTAATATTAGGATTAGCTAGTTGTAGCAAAAAATCGAAATCGGAAAGCGCTTCGAGAGGTACAGGCTGGAATGTTAGTAGCTCAAAAGGAGGTTTTACTAAAGGAACAGCTGGTAAACCACAAGAAACAGGGCCTGGATTAGTGTTTATAGAAGGAGGAACTTTTACAAAAGGATTGGTTCAGGATGATGTAATGCACGATTGGAATAATGTTCCTAGTCAACAACATGTTATGTCCTTTTATATGGATGAAACTGAGGTAACAAATTTAATGTACCTTGAATATCTTGAATGGTTGAAAAAAGTATATCCACCTACAGAAGAGAACTATAAGAACATTTATGAAGGAGCTTCACCAGATACCCTTGTTTGGAGAAATAGATTAGGATATAATGAGACAATGACTAATAACTATTTAAGACATCCTGCTTATGCTAATTATCCTGTTGTTGGAGTAAATTGGGTTCAAGCAGTTGAATTTAGCAAGTGGAGAACTGACCGTGTGAATGAGGCTGTCCTTGAAAAAAATGGTTATTTGAAGAAAAATGCTAAAAATTTAGATGTTACAGCTGAAAGTAATTTTAGTACAGCTACATATGTAGCCGCACCAACATTAACTTATGGAGGAAACGAAGAAATTCTTTTAAAAGGAAAAGGATCTTCTAAAAAAGCTCCAAAACCAGATAAAGACGGAAATGTTGTTGAGGAGAAAAACGTTTATGCTCAAAGATCTTCTGGAATTTTATTGCCAGAATATAGACTCCCGACTGAGTCAGAATGGGAATATGCAGCAGCAGCTGATGTAGGACAAAGAGAATACAATATCTACAAAGGACAAAAGAAATATCCTTGGTCTGGTAGTTATACTCGTTCTGGAAAAAGATCTAATAAAGGTTTCCAATTGGCAAACTTTAAGCAGGGTAATGGTGACTACGGAGGAATTGCAGGGTGGTCTGATGACGGAGCAGATATTACAAATCAAGTTAAGAGCTATCCAGCAAATGACTTCGGATTGTATGATATGGCAGGAAACGTTGCAGAATGGGTAGCGGATGTTTATAGACCAATTGTTGATGTTGAAACAAATGACTTTAACTATTTTAGAGGTAATGTTTATACTAAAAATAAAATTGGTAAAGACGGAAAAATTGAAATCATTACAATTGATAAAATTATTTATGATACGCTAAGTAATGGTAAATTAGTTCCTAGAAACTTACCTGGAGAGATTGCTCAAGTTCCAGTTGATGATAATGAAACATATTTGAGACAAAATTTCAGTACAAGTGACAATATCAATTACAGAGATGGTGATAAACAGTCTAGTAAATATTACAAGTTTGCTGGATCAGATGATGGAAAATCATCGGATAAAGAAATCATGTATAATGCTCCTAAACACAATGTAAGTGTTGATAGTTTAGGTACTATGGAAAGAAAATACGACAAGTCTAGTAAAAGAACAACTTTGATTAATGATGCGGTTCGTGTTTACAAAGGAGGTTCTTGGAGAGATAGAGCATATTGGTTAGATCCAGCGCAGAGAAGATTCTTCCCGCAAGATATGGCAACAGATTACATCGGATTTAGATGTGCAATGTCTAGAGTAGGTTCTAAATCAAACACAAAAAAAACACCAAGAAATTAATTTTTTTAGATAATTTAAACAAAAGCCCTTTTATTGGGGCTTTTGTTTTTTTAAAGCCTTTTATATGAACATAGATTATATTCATAATTTATTTTTAAAGTGCGATTCGATTTCAACCGATACACGAAAAATTGGTCCTAATTCGTTATTTGTTGCTTTAAAAGGAGAAAATTTTGACGCTAATACATTTGCAAAAGAAGCTTTAGCAAAGGGGGCAGCATATGTATTAATTGACAATCAAGATTTTTTTATAGACAATCGAACTGTTTTGGTTGAGAATTGTTTAATTGCTTTACAGGAATTGGCAAAGTTTCATAGAAATTATTTAAAGTTGCCAATTATTGCTTTAACAGGGAGTAATGGTAAGACAACCACAAAGGAGCTGATTAATGCTGTGTTGTCTAAGAAGTTTCAAACAAAAGCTACAATTGGAAATTTAAATAATCATATCGGAGTGCCATTGACGTTGTTGTCTTTTGATGAACAAACTGAAATTGGGATAGTTGAAATGGGTGCTAATCATCAAAAAGAGATTGAATTTCTTTGTGAAATAGCTCAACCTGATTATGGGTATATTACAAATTTTGGTAAAGCACACCTCGAAGGTTTTGGTGGTGTCGAAGGAGTGATTCAAGGTAAAAGTGAGATGTATAATTATCTTTTAGAAAATAATAAATTAGCATTTGTTAATTTTGAGGACGCTATTCAAGTAGATAAGACTAAGTCTATTAAATCTTATAGTTTTGGAGTTAATAGGATCGGTGTCGATGTAAATATTAATCATATAGAGGCAAACCCTTTTGTTGTGGTTAAGTATGCGAAAAATGTTATTACTACTCATTTAATTGGTTTGTATAATGCCAATAATATAAATGCAGCAATTGCTATAGGGAAATATTTTGGAGTGGAAGTAGTGAGTATTAAAGATGCTCTTGAAGGTTATATTCCTGAAAATAATAGATCACAATTGATAAAAAAAGGCTCGAATGAAATAATTTTAGATGCCTATAACGCCAATCCGAGTAGTATGAAAGTAGCAATCGAAAATTTTATCCTTTTAGACAAATCCAATAAGACAATTTTCTTGGGAGATATGTTCGAATTAGGTAAAGAAAGCCTTCTAGAGCATAAAGGTGTTTTGGATATGTTATTGAATCAAGATGCTATTAATTGTTATTTTATTGGTAAAGATTTTTATCATAACAAAATTGATATGCCTAACTTTTTCTTTTTCGAGAATTTTGATGTTTTTTCAAAAGATATACAAAATAAGAGTTTTCAAAACAGCATGATTCTTATCAAAGGCTCGAGAGGAATGGCTTTAGAGAGAGTATTAGATTTAATTTAATTTGTATAAACCCTGTTGTTTTCAGGATAATTTATATGTCGTACTCTGTTTATAAGGGCTACAGACATTTTTTATATCATTATGTAAAACTTTCGGATAGCTGTGAAAATATATAAACAATAAACATCCCTCATCTTAAAAGGGATGTTTTTTATTGGACGCCTTTGGTTTATTTACAGTACATGATAAATTTAACAATCTACACTTAGATTCGTAAGTGTAGATAAATAACCTGAATAGTTTTATTTGAAAGGAGTAGCTATTTGATGCTCATTAAGTAACTATTTAAATTTTCTTTTTGATTTAAGCCTAATTTTTTTCGTAATCGGTACCTGGCCAAATCAACTCCTCCAGTCGAGATATTCATGAATTCTGCAATTTCTTTTGTGGACATGTTCATTAATAAATAAGTAGCTAAGTCCATTTCTCTGGAGGAAATATTTGGGTGTTTTTCTTTTAATTTTTTTAGAAAATCAAAATGTACATTTCTCAAGTGTTTCTCAAGATCTTTCCAACTTCTATCGGTGTTGACCTCTTTGAAAATGCTTCGGTTTAATTTAGAAAACTGAGCTTTTGTAGATTCGTCAAATGAATTAGTGTCAATGTCCTTCAATTTGTGAATGATGCCGTTTAAGACTTTGTTTTTCTTGACTACTTGTAAGGTGTTGTTTACTAGTTCTTTGTCTTTTGATGAAAGCATTATTTGTAATTTTTCATTTTCTAATCTTTTAATCTCTTTTTCTAGTTCATATTGTTCTTGTTTGATTTTGGTTTCTTTTTCTAAATATAATTTTCTTTGTTCTAAAGTTTCGACATGTTTGTTTTTTCTTATTTTCATTTTAATACTAAATCGGATATAAAAAATTAAACAGGTAAACAGTAATAAGTAAAGAAAATAGGCTAATGGATGTCTGTACCAAGGAGGAGATATCTTAAATTCTATAATGGTTTCATTAGATTCGATTTTAAAGCTGTTTCTAGCTTTTACTTTCATTTTGTAAGTGCCTTCTCTTAAATTGGTGTATTCTTTTATCGCATTATTGGACCAATTGCTCCAATTTTCATCAAAGCCATCTAACTGATAGGAGAATTCGATATTTTCAATATTTTCATAGTATGGTGATGAGAATGTAAATTTTACTTGGTTTGAAGCATATGGGAGGTTGAATTTTTCAGATTTTTTTTGATCATTTCCAAGATAAATGGTGTCACTAGGGAACGAAAAGGTTCTGATGTGTGCGATAGGTTTTGACATAATTTTGTTCTCAATTGTAGAGTCATAATGCGCTAAACCATTTGTTAGACCAATAAAAGTGTTTTTTGAATCAATTGTATTAATAGACATATAATTGGTTACCAAGCTTCCAGTCAAGCTAGAAAAAGGTGTTACTACATGTTTGTATTTGTTTTTTTCTGTTTTCATCAACGCTCCCAAAGATTCATCATAATTATACCAAATATTTCCCATATCATCCTCAGTTATATTTTTAACCTTAGGGATTGATTTGAAAATATTGGTCATTTTTGTATCAATTACAAAAGTATCTTCAGTTGAAGAGTAGGTGTAAAAAATGTTATTGGATTGAAATAAAACGGTATTATTTATTTTTTGAAGGCTTCCAATACCACTATTTTGTTTTGAGAATCCAGTAAATCTTTCGATTGAGTTTGTGTTGGTAAAAGTATTGTTAAGTGTTATTTGATAAAGATACTGATCTTTTTTCAGCCACAAATAGTCATTATCAATTTCAAAGGTGTTTGAAGATTTATCTAGTCCTTCTATCTTATTCTTAAATTTCATTCCTGAATTTGTTTTTTCAAAAACAGAAAAACCATTGTAATTGGCTCCTATAAAAAGGTTGGGATGGTTGGGTATAGACTTAAATCCAAAGTATCCTTTTGGGTCTAGATTTTTTATAATACGCTGATTTTGTATTAATAAAGCCCCTTTGTTACTGGCGCAAATTAATTCTCCATTTATAACTTGAACGTTCCAAGTCTGAGTTGTTGTTTCTGGAATAAGCTTAAAGGTTTCTTCCTTAAAATCATCTCCCCAATGATGATAAAAAACACCTTGATTAGTAGCAACATACAAATAGCCTTTGTGTATGATGGAGGAATAAACGGTACCCAAGTTATAGCTAAATCCAAAATAGGTCAGAAATGAATTCTCATTAACATAAGCAATTCCATTATCCAATCCCAGCCACAAATTATTACTATTATCTATAAATGAAGTAAGAACAGTATTGTTTTGGAGGCCTTTGCTACGATCAATATGTTGTAGAATGTTTCCTTTAAGATCACAAACTATGATTCCATCTAGAACTGAGTTAATTACAATGTATTTATTTTTATAAAAGACGCATCCTAGAGAGCCATTTTTTTTGATAAAAGTGTTGGCCTCCGTATCCCAAGTATGGGTTTGATTATTTGTTGTAATAAACAGTCCTCGATCTAGAGTAGCGACCAAAATTTTGTTCTTCTCTATTTCGACCATACCCCAAATTTCAGAATGGTTTAAAACATTTGTTCCATTTAGATAAATTAATTTGCCATTTCGGTATTCTAAAATTCCAGAAGCAATGTCTTGGAAATAAAGCTTTGAATTTGTTTGAAAGGAGAACTGAAATTTCTTTGGTGCATTTATGATTTTTATTTTATTGTTTTTGTAGATATAGATGTTATCAAAGGATTGGAAAATTACTTCGTCTTTATAAAGATGGATTTTCCAAATAAAATCTATTGTATTTGAAGTTTTTTTAAGTAAAGAATTAGAGATAGAAAAGTATTGGAATTTTCCTTTAGAATTGGTTTTAAAATAGCCAAATTCATTATAACACCCTACATAAATTTTTCCAGACGGATCTACTTTAAGACATTTAATAGCATCCGAGTTTTTTGCTTTGTATTTATTCCAGGTTGTTCCGTCAAATTGTAAAAGACCATCGTTATTTCCAAAATAAATATTCCCGTTTTTATCCTGATCAATATCCCAGTTTTGAGTTCCTCCTTTATAGTCTGTTCGATTATAATTTTTAATATGGGGGAGACCAATTTTTTTTACTTGTCCCGAAAGATGTAAAGAAAAAGTAAGGAAAAAAATGAGCCATACAATGTTTGTCAATTTTATAAATGGCTTTTTTGCTGCTATATGGTTTAGTTTCATTTTGAAAATTAAGATTGCCTTTTTGATATTTTTTTTTCTGTTTTTTAGCCTTGTTTTCAAGGCTATTTTGTTGTTTTTGAGCTAAAGTATTCAAATTATAGCAATTGTAGTGATTTTTTTGAAATTAATATTTATTTAAGTAATGTTTTTTGAATTATAATTATCTGTTAATTAATGTGTTATTTTTTTTTTGATAATATTTTGTAATAGTAGAAAAGTGTTTTTGATGTGATTTTGTAGTGATATTTAATTTTTAATATGGAAATTTAGAGCCTACTTTCGCATCAAATAACTAATTAATTAACCAAAATAATCAGAAAAATGAAATTATTAAAAACATTTATTTTTTGTGTTTCATCAATCTTATTCTCAGTTTATGGTCATGCACAAGATGCTACTATAAGTGGGAAAGTAATCGATGAAACGGGTATGCCAGTACCAGGGGCTACCATTTTATTAAAAGGAACATCAACGTCGTCGGCAACAGATTTTGATGGGAAATTTCAAATTATTGCTCCAAAAAATGGAGTACTTGTTGTTAGTTTTATTGGTAATAAAACTGTAGAAGCAGCAATCAATGGGCAATCATCGATGCAAATAAAGATGTATTCTTCTTCAGAAAACTTAAATGAAGTTGTAGTAGTTGGATACGGAACTCAAAAAAAATCAGTAATAACTGGAGCAATCTCTGGAGTAAAAGCGGCTGAACTAAAAGATTTGCCAATTACGAGAGTAGAACAGTCATTACAAGGTAGAGTTTCTGGGGTTACTATCGCAGCTAATGCTGGACAACCAGGATCATCATCAACCATTCGTGTTAGGGGTATTACCACTTTTGGGAACAATGAGCCTCTATGGGTAGTAGATGGTGTTGTTGTAGATGCAGGGGGTATTGGGTACTTAAATCAATCCGATATCGAATCTATGGAGGTTTTAAAAGATGCCGCTTCACAAGCCATTTATGGAGCTAGAGCTGCTGCAGGGGTTATTCTTGTTACTACCAAGAAAGGAAAATCTGGAAAACTTAAGGTAAGTTACAATGGATATGCAGGATTTTCTTCAGCAGCTAGAAAACTAGATTTACTAGATGCAACTCAATATGCAACTATTATGAATGAACGCTATGCAAACGGATATAATCCTTCATCTGGTGCCTACAATTTGCCTTACCAATCTGCCGAAAGCTATGGAGCAGGAACGGATTGGCAAGATCAAATTTTTAATGATGGGGCTTTACGTTTAGGTCAAGAATTTAGCTTGAGTGGAGGTAATGATGTTTCGACATTTTATTTGTCTTATGGATTATTGGATCAAGAGGGGATTGTTGCTAGTCCAATTTCTAAATACAACAGACAAAACATTCGTTTGAATTCAACTCACAAAATTGCAAAAGGTTTAACCTTTGGTCAAACATTAGGATATTCCCATGAAAAAAATATCGGATTGGGTAATACAAACAGTGAGTACGGTGGGCCATTAAGTTCTGCAATAAATCTTGATCCTATCACTCCAGCTGTAGTAACAGATCCTGCAGTTGCTGGATTACCGCCTTATAGTAATCAAGCTGGAATTTTGAGAGACGAAAACGGGAATCCTTATGGTATTTCACAAGTAGTTACACAAGAAATGAGTAATCCATTGGCTTATATCAAAACTAGATTAGGTAATTATGGATGGTCCGATAATATTGTTGGGAATGCTTATCTAGAGTTAGAAGTTATAAAAGGACTTAAAGTTAGAAGTACCTTGGGAGCAAAATTAGCTTATTGGGGTGCTGAAAGTTTTAATCCAGTATCCTATTTAAATTCTTCTACGATAAATGCAGTAAATAGTTTGTACCGAGAAAGAAATAAAGGTTTTGGTTGGAATATAGAAAATACAATTTCTTATACAAAAGAAATAAGCGGTCATAATTTCACAATTTTAGGAGGGCAAGGAGCTTATGTTGATAATATTGCTTCAGGAGCTAATGTTACGTATAAGAACTTACCAGCTGATAACTTTGATGATGCCTCTTTTAATTCGGGAGCCACTCAAGATGATATTACTGCTGGGGCATATGATGGATACGAGCACGTAGTAACGTCATTATTTGGTAGGTTAAATTATGATTATAAAGAAAGATATTTAGTTACTGGAATTATTCGTCGTGATGGTTCATCTCGTTTTGGTGATAATAATAAGTACGGAGTTTTTCCTTCATTCTCTTTGGGATGGGTACCTACAAATGAAGAATTTTGGCCAGAAAATAATATTTTAACTTCTTTGAAAATTAGGGGAGGTTATGGAATAACAGGTAGTGATGCTATTGGAGATTTCAAATATTTGGCAACTATTGGAACTAATAGAAATTATACTTTAGGAAATCAAGGTTCTGTAGTTATTGGAAAGAGTCCAAACGCACCATCTAATCCTGATTTGAAATGGGAAGAAACCAGCCAAGGAAACATTGGTTTTGATGCTACATTTTTTAATAGTTTAGATTTAACTGTTGATTTTTACAACAAAAAAACATCTGGAATCTTGCGCGATGTTGTATTGCCAGGTTATGTAGGAAGTACAGGTAATCCATCGGCAAATATTGCAGATATGGAAAATAAAGGTGTTGATGTTGAATTAGGATACCGAAAAAGAATCGGAGAACTAAACTTTAAAATAGGAGGAAATATCTCTTATTTAGAGAACAAAGTTACTTATTTGGGTAACGGAATCGAATTTATTTCTGGTGATGCGTCCTTTCAAAACATGGGAGCTATTACAAGAACACAAGTTGGTCAGTCTATTAATTCTTTTTATGGATATAAAACAAACGGAATTTTTCAAAACCAAGAAGAGGTTAACGCTTACACAAACTCTAGTGGAGGTTTGATCCAGCCAAATGCACAACCAGGAGATTTTAGATGGCAAGATTTAAATGGTGACGGATCGATTAGCGATGATGATAAAACATTCATCGGAAGCCCATTGCCAAAATATACTTATGGGTTTACATTAAATGTAGATTATAAAAACTTTGATTTACTTGTTTTTACTCAGGGTTCGATTGGTAACCAAATTTTTCAAGGTTTACGAAGATTGGATATTGGGAATGCTAATTATCAAACATCAGCTTTAGGACGTTGGACTGGAGAAGGAACTAGTGATTCTTATCCAAAACTTTCCACTGTTGACAATAATAAAAACTTTTCTAATCCATCTGATTTTTATTTAGAAGATGGGGATTATTTCAGATTCAAAACTATTCAAATAGGGTATAGATTGCCAAGTGATGCTATTGGTAAGATTGGATTGTCAAGTTCAAGGATTTATTTGACTGGTGAAAATCTATTCACTTTTACAAAGTATTCTGGGTATGATCCTGAGATTGGTGGAAATGTATTAGGTATCGATAGAGGTTACTATCCACAGGCTAAATCGATCATGTTTGGTGTTAATTTACAATTTTAAAAAAAAGATTATGAAACTTAGAAATATAAAATATTCATGTGTTGCTTTTGGAGTGCTATTTTCGGCAATCTCTTGTAGTGATGATTTTTTGACCGTTACCCCAAAAGGACAAGCGCTCGAAAGTAATTATTATAAAAACGAAAGCGAAGCTTATGCAGGACTAGTGGCAGTTTATGACGTAATGGGTAAACAATCCAGAGGTTTTGAAAATATGATTTGTATGATGAATGCAGGTTCAGATGATTTTTTTGCTGCTGGAGGTGGAGCTGGAGATGGAGCTGGAATTCATGCTTTTGATAATTACACATTAGATCAAATCAATATACCAGGAAGTTTTTGGGGGGATTTTTACCAAGGAATTTCAAGAGCTAATATTCTCTTAAAAAAATTGCCTAATGTAAATATGGAAGCTTCAAAAATTGCCAGATTTACAGCAGAGGCCAAAGCATTAAGAGCTTATTATTATTTTGAATTAGTGCGAACTTTTAGAAACATTCCTTTGATTCTAGAGCCGCTAGCTCCTTCAGATACTTATAATGTAGTGCAAGTTTCACCTGAAGAAGTTTATGCACAAATTGAAAAAGACTTAATCGAGGCCAAAGCAGCTCTGCCTACAAAATTAACAGACTTAACTACCGAAGCAGGTCGTTTTACAAAAGGGAGTGCACAAGCATTATTGGGTAAAGTGTATTTGTATCAAGACAAGAAAAGTCAGGCAGCAACAGAACTTGCTGAAGTAAACGGAACTCCTGGAGGAACTAGTGTTTACGGCTATAAGCTACTAGCTAATTATGCTGATTTATGGGAAATAAGTAACAAGTTTAATACTGAAGCGATTATCGAAATTACGCATACTGATAAAAGTAATGCCGACTGGGGATTCTGGGGAGGCGGAAACGATGAAGGCAACTCTATAAATATTATGGTTGGTCCTCGTGGATATACAAGACCAGCAAATTCTCCAGCGCCAGATTATGTATCAGGATGGAGTTTTAATACAGTTACACCAGCATTGTATAATGTATTGAAAGGGGATCCTCGCTTTGATGCAACCATATTAGATATGAAAGCTTTGAAAGCTGCTGGCGAAGCAGATTGGGCTCCAAATTATCAAGATACAGGTTACTTTTTGAAAAAATTTATGCCTTTAAATTCAGATACATCAACAGGTGGAGGAGCAACAGCTTTAAATTACAAGCAAGACACTTATGCCATTCGTTTGGCTGACACTTATTTGATGGAGGCAGAAGCTTTGGGAGCCACAGGTACTAGAGCACAGGCTTTGTTGGATGCAGTTAGAGCTAGAGTTGGACTTCCATCGGTTCCTGTTTCTATGGATGCTATTATGTTAGAAAGGAGAAAAGAATTAGCTGGTGAAGGACATCGTTGGTTTGATTTAGTTCGAACTGGTACAGCAGCAGCTGCACTAGCTAATGATGGTTTTGTGGCAGGTAAAAACGAAATCTGGCCAATTCCACAAAAAGATTTAGAAAACACCAAAATTGTTCAGAATCCTAATTACTAATTGTCTAAAAAATATTTTATGAACTTACCTATAATAAAAACAAAAAGAAATTTACTATTGCTTGCTTTGACAACAATAGTAAGTTTTACAAGTTGTCAACCAGAAGATTCTTTTGCGGATAACGGTCTGACTGCAGAATCAGTTGATGCATCCTTTTCGATAACTCCAGTAGAAGGGAAGGTAAATACTTATAAGCTTGTGGCGCAATCAAAAGGGGTACTAAAATCACTTTGGGATGCAGGAACAGGAGAATTTGAGGGTAAAATGGAAGAAGAAGTTTCATTACCAGATGCAGGAACATATACAATTACGCACGTAGCAATTGGCGCTGGTGGAGCAACAGCAACTACAAGTCAAGAGGTAGTTGTTACTACTTCAGATCCCGAAAAAGGAAACTTGGTAAAAGGAGGAAGTTTTTTGAACGCCGAGGATAATGCCAATTGGACTTCTTGCCAAATCAATACCAATAATACTGCTTATTGGACATTCAACAATGGTAGTGCCACAATTCACTCAACTGGAGGATGGGCCCAGGAAGGAATTTATCAAGCAATAGATGTTGTTAAGGATAAAGAATATACGATTGATATGTTTGTTTCATCCACACAAAACTCCGATGAGACTTGGTTTGAAGTATATGCTGGAAAAACGGTACCAACTGCAGGTGCCGAGTATAAGGATAACAAAGTAATGGGATTAAGTACTTGGGATGGTTGTGCTAAAACAGCTTTTTCAGGAATGTTATCTAAAGTAGGTTGTGTCAAAAACGATGTTACAAAAACAGTGAGTAATGTCGTAAAATTTGATGTTACTGGCAAAGTTTATTTAGTAATTAGAAGTGGTGGAAATAGTTTTACTACTTCAGGAATAACTGTTTCTAAAATTGAATTAAGAGGAAAATAAAGTTAGTTGAGTTTTTAAGTTTGGTTTTTAAATGGCCCATATTTTAAAGTATGGGCTATTTATTACTACTTCTTGAATTCAATTTGAAAGTATTATTCATTAAATAATGAAGGGGCAACTCAAGTAAATCCAAAAAAGCAATGTGCATTGTTTAATAGCCATTGGATGAATTATAAAATATAAATTATGAATTTTTCAAAGTATTTATCAGTCGTAACTTTAAGTTTAACATTTCTAATAGTAAACTGTTCTTCTTCCAATGATGAAACATCTGAAAAGCCAACCCCAGTAACACCTCCTGTAGTTGTGAAAAATGATGTGGATTTTTGGTTGACAAAAGGAGATCAAAGCGCATTGTTAAAAAAACAAAATGTGATTTTAGGATTTGGAACCAATGCTAATAGTTTTCCGATAATAGAAGTTAAGCCGTCTGTAACCTATCAAACAGTAGATGGTTTTGGATATACCTTAACTGGCGGAAGTGCTCAGGTAATTAATGAGTTGACGGCTTCGGTTAGAAAAGAACTTTTACAAGAGTTATTTGGGAAAAATGAAACATCTATAAGTGTAAGTTATCTTAGAATTAGCGTTGGAGCATCAGATTTAAATGCTGAACCCTTTACCTATGATGATATTCCTTATGGAGATACTGATCTAGAGTTATCCAAGTTTACTCTTGAAAAAGATAAAACAACAGTCATTGCTGTATTAAAAGAAATTTTAGCAATCAATCCAAATATTAAAATTCTCGCTACTCCTTGGACTGCGCCAGTTTGGATGAAAGACAAAGATAGTTTTGTAGGAGGACATTTAAAGGCAGAGTATTATGAAACTTATGCTAATTATTTGGTAAAATATATCAAAGCAATGAAATCTGAAGGAATTACAATAGATGCTATAACCCCTCAAAACGAACCCTTACACGGCGGGAACAATCCAAGTATGGAAATGTTAGCAACAGAACAAACAGATTTTATAAAAAATAATTTAGGGCCTGCTTTTCAAAAAGCAAATATTACAACGAAGATTATTGCTTATGATCATAATTGTGATAACACACAATATGCAATTACAGTTTTGAGTGATCCAATCGCAAATACTTTTGTCGATGGTTCTGCTTTTCATTTATATGCAGGAGACATTAGTGCATTATCTACTCTACATAATAAATTTCCAACTAAAAACGTCTATTTCACAGAACAATATACCTCTTCAAATTCAGATTTTAAAGGAGATTTAAAATGGCATTTGAAGAATGTAATAATCGGTTCTATGCGCAATTGGAGTAAAAATGCTTTAGAATGGAATTTAGCTAATGATGGTAGTTTTGGCCCTCATACTACAGGGGGATGTACCATTTGTAAAGGAGCTATAACCATAAAGTCATCCGAAGCTTTTGATCGAAACGTAGCGTATTACATTATCGCCCATGCTTCGAAATTTGTTCCAGTGGGTTCTGTTAGAATTGGCTCTGAAATTGTTGGCAATCTGCAAAATGTAGCCTTTAAGACCCCAACAGGAAAATATGTTTTGATTGTAGAAAATGATAATGATACAGCTCAAAGTTTTAATATAAAATACAACGGGAAATGGATTACCACTTCGTTAGAAGCTGGAGCTGTAGGGACATATACTTGGTAAGGACTTTTCCCGAAAAAAAAACATTTTTATTTTAAATTATGAAAAAAATATCCACAACAGTATTAGTACTAGTTTCATTTTTTGTTTTTTCACAGAAAAAAAACAAAACTCATAGTAATTCTTTCTCTGCCGATAATAAAAAAATCACTGTATTTACAACAGCCGAGAATACTCAAAACCGTCTTTCATCTACGGCCAATATAGGTTTTGAAAAAGCGAAGCAATCGGTAGAGACCGAGATTTCTGTTTTTGTTGAGCCCGATATTACATTTCAAAATTTTATGGGCATTGGCGGTGCTATTACCGATGCGAGTGCTGAGGTTTTTGCAAAACTGAGCAAAGAAAAACAAGAAGAATTTTTAAACGCATATTATACTTCGGATAAAGGAATTGGGTATTCGATATTACGAACCTCTATCCATAGTTCCGATTTTGGTAGCAAAAGCCATACTTATATCCAAGAAGGCGATAAGGATTTAAAGACATTTTCTATAGAGCCAGATCAAAAATTTAGAATTCCAATGATAAAAAGAGCCATTGCTACAGCAGGAGGAAAATTACTGACGTATGTTGCGCCTTGGAGTCCACCAGCTTTTATGAAAAACACCAATACTATGCTCAAAGGAGGCGTTTTATTGCCAGAATATTATCAATCATGGGCCAATTATTATGCCAAATTTATCAAGGCATATGAGAAAGAAGGAATTCCAATTTGGGGAACTTCTACTCAAAACGAGCCATTGGCTACACAAACCTGGGAGTCGTGCCTTTACACGGCCGAACAAGAGCGAGATTTTATCAAAAATTATTTAGGACCAACATTAAAAAAAGAAGGATTAGGTAACAAAAAAATCATCGCTTGGGATCATAATAGGGACTTGATGTATCAAAGAGCCAATGTGATTTATTCAGATCCAGAAGCATCAAAATATGTTTGGGGACTTGGGTTTCATTGGTACGAAACCTGGACAGGAGCACAGCAAAATTTTAATAATGTTCGAAAAGTTTGGGAAGCTTACCCAAGCAAAAACTTAATGTTTACCGAAGGTTGTATCGAAAAGTTTGATGCATCAAGATATCAGTATTGGCCTAATGCAGAGCGTTATGGGCTTGCGATGATAAATGATTTCAATAATGGGACTACAGCGTGGACCGATTGGAACATTCTCTTGGATCAAAACGGAGGCCCTAATCATGTGGGGAATTTTTGCTTTGCTCCAATTCATGCTGATATCACGACTGGAGAGTTGATATACACACCATCGTATTATTATATAGGACATTTTTCAAAATTCATAAAGAAAGAAGCCAAAAGAGTTAGCTCGGCAGTAAGTAGAACTACCTTGTCTAGTACCTCATTTATTAATCCAGATGGGAAAGTCGTTACAGTTATAATGAACAACAGTGATGCTATTGTTGATTATAGTTTATATGTTCATAATTCAAAAGCAACATTGAGTATTCCAGCACACGGAATTCAAACATTGGTTTATTAACTGTATTTCTGTTGATTATGATTAGTTTAAGGGATAAAATCATAAAAAGAGCATTTCTATTATTTGTTTTGTTGTTTTATGTAATTGGCGTTTCCAGTCAAGGATTTCTCCATAGAGAAGGACAAAAAATTGTTGATGGTTCCGGAAAGAATATTGTTTTGCGTGGTTTAGGATTGGGTGGCTGGATGGTTCAGGAAGGCTACATGATTCAGACAGGAGCTTTTGCAGGACCTCAATCCAAAATCAAACAAAAGATAGCGGATGTAATAGGTAATGAAAGTACAGAAGAATTTTATAAGGCCTATAAAAAAAACGGAATTACAAAGAGAGATATAGACTCGCTGGCGGCTTGGGGATTCAATTCCATCCGATTACCAATGCATTACAATCTTTATACTCCAGCAATCGAAACCGAAAAAAATGGGCAAATTACTTGGTTAGAAGAAGGTTTCAAAATGACAGATGATTTATTGAGTTGGTGTGCTGCTAATAAAATGTATTTAATTCTTGACTTGCATGCCGCTCCTGGAGGACAAGGAAAAGATGCTGCAATATCCGACTACGATGATTCAAAACCATCGCTTTGGGAGAGTGCTGCAAATCAGGATAAAATGGTGGCTCTTTGGGAAAAACTCGCACAACGCTACAAAGACAATCCTTGGATTGGCGGTTATGATATTATCAATGAACCCAATTGGAATTTCACCGGTACCAACCAAAATGGTTGCGATGAAACTTCAAATGCTCCATTAAAAGCATTGATGATGAGAATTACCAAAGCAATAAGAGCTATTGATACCAATCATATGATAATTATCGAAGGGAATTGCTGGGGGAATAATTATAACGGAATTTTTCCGCTTTGGGACGAGAACATGGCATTGAGTTTTCATAAATATTGGAATACCAACGATACTGCTTCAATTCAAACAATGCTGAATTACCGTGATCAATATAATGTCCCGATTTGGTTAGGCGAAAGTGGAGAAAATTCGAATGTTTGGTTCAAAGAAGTACTCTCTTTGGTAGAGTCCAACAATATTGGGTGGGCATTTTGGCCAATGAAAAAAATTGAAAATCTGGCAGGAGTAACTTCAGTAACTAAACCTGAAGGTTATAATGATATACTTGAATATTGGAAAAATGGAGGTGTAAAACCCAATGAAAATTTTGCAAAAAAAACACTAATGCAGGTTGCAGAAAATTACAAAATGAAAAATCTAACCATTAGACATGATGTAATTGATGCAATGTTTAGACAAGTTCAAACCAATCAGACAAAAATCTATAAAAAGCATTCGTTACCAGGAAGGATTTTTGCGACCGAATTTGATTTGGGTTCAAATGGTTTTGCTTACTTTGATAAGGATGTTGCCAATTATGATGGGACAAAATTTACACAATGGAATAAAGGAGGCAAAATGCGAAACGATGGAGTAGATATAGAAGAATGTGCCGATAAAATTAGCAATGGTTATCAAGTTTCCTTTATTGAGGATGATGAGTGGTTGCAATTTACGGTTGATGTTAAAAAAGTAAATAACTTTGATGTTGAGGTTCGATATGCCAGCGAAAAGCCAGGGGGTAAATTGTATTTGGAAGTTGATGGTGTGAAAGTTTCTGAAGTATTAGAACTTCCAGTTTCTGGCGGATTATCAAATTGGAAAACAGTTACTATCAAAAATATTTCGTTGCATCAAGGACAAAATACAATCCGCGTTCATTTTGAAAAAGGAAATTTTAATCTCAATTTCTTAGATTTTAAAGAAGTAAAAAATAAATAACAATGAAAAAAATAGCCACATTAGCAATGGTAATGGTTTCGGTTTGTGCTTTTTCTCAGCAAACTATCGATCAAAAAGTTGAAGCTTTGCTCAAGCAAATGACATTAGAAGAAAAAATAGGACAACTCAACCAATACACCAGTAATGACGTTGCTACTGGTCCTATTACCATTAATAACAACAAGCAAAATGAAATAAAGAAAGGGCTTATTGGTTCGATGCTCAATGTAATGGGAACAACCCGCACCAGACAATACCAGGAATTAGCCATGCAATCCCGATTAAAAATTCCGTTGCTGTTTGGTCTCGATGTGATTCACGGGTACAAAACTACTTTTCCTATTCCGCTTGCCGAAGCGGCCAGTTGGGATTTAACAGCAATAGAGCTTTCTGCTAGAGTTGCTGCTATCGAAGCAGCTGCATCGGGAATTCACTGGACATTTGCACCAATGGTAGATATAGGCCGTGATCCGCGTTGGGGTAGAGTGATGGAAGGAGCAGGTGAGGATACCTATTTGGGTTCTAAAATTGCTTACGCCAGAGTCAAAGGTTTTCAAGGGAACTTAGGCGATGTAAATTCGGTTTTGGCCTGCGCCAAGCATTTTGCTGCTTATGGAGCTGCTGTAGGTGGACGCGATTACAACTCGGTAGATATGAGTAACAGAATGCTTTGGGAAACGTATTTACCACCTTTCAAAGCTGCGGTCGATGCGGGTGCTGCTACTTTTATGAATTCCTTCAATGATCTTAACGGAATACCAGCTACAGGTAATAGTTATTTGCAAAGAGACATCCTGAAAGGAAAATGGAATTTTCAAGGTTTTGTTGTTTCGGATTGGGGTTCTATGGGAGAAATGGTAGCTCACGGCTATGCCAAGGATAATAAAGAAGCTGCACTTATGGCCATTACAGCTGGTAGTGATATGGACATGGAAAGCAATGCCTATCGCTATAATTTGGAACAATTGGTTAAAGAAAACAAAGTTCCTATTGCTTTAATAGACGATGCTGTAAAAAGAGTTTTACGCAAAAAATTTGAATTAGGGCTTTTTGATGATCCTTATAAATTTTGCAATAAAGAACGTGAACAAAAAGAGATGTACAATCCCGAACATACCAAAGCAGCTAGAGAAGTAGCGGCCAAAAGTATAGTGTTGCTAAAAAACGAAAGAGATGTTTTACCACTTTCCAAAGGGTTAAAAACAATTGCTTTCATTGGGCCTATGGTGAAACCAAAAAGAATCAATCACGGATTTTGGGCTGTCGATGTCAAAGAAATAGATTCAACTTATATTGTTTCGCAATGGGAAGGTTTAGAGAATAAAGTAGGCAAAAGAACCAAAATTTTGTATGCCAAAGGTTGTGGGGTAAATGATACTAGTAAAGAAGGTTTTGCAGATGCATTACACGTTGCTAGTCAAGCCGAAGTGATTATTCTAAGTGTAGGCGAAAAGTTTGACGAAAGTGGCGAAGCCAAAAGTAGAAGCAACATACAATTGCCAGGAGTTCAAGAAGAATTGGTCAAAGAGCTCCAAAAAACGGGCAAGCCAATTGTGATTCTGATTAATGCAGGACGACCTTTGGTTTTCGATTGGATAGCCGATAATATGCCAACTATTGTTTATACTTGGTGGCTGGGATCAGAAGCTGGAAATGCCATAGCCGATGTGCTTTTTGGGGATTACAATCCATCAGGGAAATTGCCAATGACTTTCCCAAGAACCGAAGGGCAAATTCCTATTTATTACAACCATTTTAATACTGGAAGACCTTCTATAAATGGAGATAAAATTTATAAATCAGCTTATATTGACTTGCCAACGACTCCTAAATTTCCATTCGGATTCGGGTTAAGCTATACAACTTTTGAATATTCAAATCTGAAGTTGTCTCAAAAAACAATGAAAAATAACGAGACCATTACAGTTTCTGTCGATATAAAAAATTCAGGCAGTGTAAAAGGGGAGGAAGTAGTTCAATTGTATTTAAGAGATCGATTTGGTTCTGTAGTAAGGCCTATTATTGAATTGAAAGATTTTCAAAAAATAACATTAAATAGAGGGGAAAGTAAAACCATTCAGTTCATAATTGACAATCAAAAATTATCATTCTATAACAATGCATTAGAATTCGTTTCCGAGCCAGGTGATTTTGATTTGATGATAGGTTCTTCATCGGCGGATATTCGAGCAAAAGCTAGTTTCGAATTGGTGAAGTAAAAAATAGCATTTTTAACTATAAAGCGGTACATTTTCATAGAAAATTGTACCGCTTTTTGGTTTCAGAAAAGGTGTAGGACGATTGGATGAAATTAGTTTTGTAAGAATAGTTTTTTTTGATAATTTTATTCAACTCCAAATCAAATAAACATTTTCCTTAAAAATTTAAACCAATTTTTTAATACTTTAATTAAAAACAAAAAAGATGAGAGTAGCATTCAATTCCTATTACACAAAACTATTTGGTTTTTTTCTGATGTTAATTTTGATTGTTTCTTGTAAGCAAAACAAAGTCGAAACAACCGAAACGACAATAGATAGTACCACAGTAGTTCAAGAAACGCCATTAGCTTCTTGGAATGATACTAAAACGAAAACAGCAATTCTAGATTTTGTAAAAGAGGTAACAGATCCCAAAAGTCCAAGTTTTGTTCCAGTTGCTGATCGTATAGCAACATTTGACAATGATGGAACATTGTGGACAGAACAACCAGTCTATTTTCAATTGTTTTTTGCAATGGATAGAATCAAAGAGTTAGCCCCAAAGCATCCTGAATGGAAAAACAAACAACCCTATAAAGCTGTTTTGGAAAATAATATGGGCGAATTGTTGAAACAAGGGGAGAAAGGACTGGTAGAAATTGTAATGGCGAGTCATACTGGTGTTACATCCGAAGAGTTTGAAGCTATTGTAAAAAAATGGATTGCAGAAGCAATACATCCAACCAAGAAAAAACATTATAACGAATTGGTATTTCAACCTATGTTGGAGCTGATAGATTATCTTAAAGCTAATGAGTTTAAGGTATTTATCGTATCGGGTGGAGGGATTGAATTTATGCGTGCTTGGGCAGAGGATGTATATGGTATTCCAAAAGATCAAATTATTGGGAGTAGTCTAAAAGCAAGTTTTGAGATTAATAACGGAGCAACCAAAGTAAATAAACTCCCCGAACTTGATTTTTATGATGATAAAGAGGGTAAACCAGTAGCTATAAACAAATATATTGGACGCAAACCGATTTTTGCAGCAGGAAATTCTGATGGTGATTTGCAGATGTTACAATATGCAGCATCAAATAAATTAAAGAATTTTGAATTATATGTACATCATACCGACTCAATTCGAGAATGGGCTTACGATAGAAAATCACATATTGGGACATTTGATAAAGGTTGGGATGAAGCAACTGCAAGAGGTTGGACTATAGCTGATATGAAAACCGATTGGAAAGTGATATACCCTTTTGAAAAAAAAGAAAAATAAGACATTGAGTTTTTATTAGCTGCAAAACCTTCAAAGAAATTACTTTGGAGGTTTTTTTATTTATTACAAAAAGTAAAAATTTTAATTTATCCCAAAACCTTTCAAAAATGCAATAAATACTACAATTAGATGTTTTATATAAATCAGATGCAAGTGTATCAGATTTTTAAAAAAATTAATTTGTTGTAATGTTATTGCTTAAAAGTATGAAAAGGTTATTGTTTTTAGTGGTTGTTGGATGTGTTTCTCTAACAGGATTTGCACAAAAGGAATTTGATAATAAATTTAAAGCTATTCCTGCCAAAGAATCAAAGGTTAAAGAAGTTATCCCACCAAAGGAAATCCCACCACAAAAGGAGGAGCCTGTAGCTGAAAAGAAACCAGATCCTTTTCAAATTAATCCAGAAGAGCTTTTTAAGGATCCTAATCTGTATAAAAAAGAGGCAAATACAGAAGGAATTTTTTATAGACGAAATCAATATTTAGGGAGTTTTAAAATAAAATCATTTACTTCGGAAATCCGATTTAGAGACGCTGCTTTTGTAGATGGTGATAAGATAAAAATTTATGTAAATGACAAAATTGTTCAGCCCGAAGTAAGTTTGAGTGGAGAATACCAAGGATTCAAAATAAATCTAGTTCCTGGGGTTAATAAAATTGATTTTGAAGCTTTGAACGAAGGTTTTGCTTCGCCTAATACAGCACATTTTCAGGTATATGATGACAAAGGAGTTGCCATCACGGATAGCCAATGGAATGTTGGTACTGGTTACAAAGCCACAATAATTTTGATTAAGGAATAAACTACTATTGCTGTCAATCCAATCTCTTTTGCAAGAAACTCCAACTGTTTCAGCCAGTTTATCAAGGTATTTGCTCAATAAACTTCAAGATGAGGTAATCTTTTATCCTCTGCAAATTTCTTAAATTTGCCAACCACAAGCAGAGTTGATTTATTTTAGAAAAGTCAAAAAAAGAGAAATTTTAGAGTAAGTGAAAAAAGAGAAAACCGAACAAACTAGTTGGACTGTATGTCAAGAATGCTTGGGGCGAGGCAAAAAAAGCCAAAGACTGAGCAAGAAAGTTAGACTTCACTATCAAAGACAATTGGAGGAGTTTGAAAAAGGGAATGGAGAAGCTAATGCTCCTGTTCGTCCTAAGGCTCATCAAAATATTTGTTCGAATTGTTCGGGTTCAGGATTGATTAAATCTGTTTTACCTCCTGTTGCAGACACAGCGAATTATCCACACGTTGCAATAATAGGAGGAGGAATTGGCGGAGTGGCACTAGCGGTAGCCTGTTTACACCGTGGGATACCTTTTACTCTTTTTGAAAGAGATGAGAATTTTGAGGTTCGATCTCAAGGCTATGGACTTACTTTGCAACAGGCAAGTAAAGCAATCGAAGGATTTGGGATTTTTTCGTTAAAAGATGGTGTAGTTTCTACCAGACATCTTGTTCATACTACCCAAGGGAAAATTATTGGAGAATGGGGAATTCGAAAATGGTTGCAATCAGATGCAAAAACTACCCCAAAAAGAACCAACATTCATATAGCAAGACAATCTTTACGTTTAGCACTACTGGAACAACTTATAGGACAAAATAAGATACAGTGGGGACATCAATTAATTGATTTAAAACAAAATGAAGATAATACTCTAGCACTAAATTTTCAAGTAAACGGAACTTTAAAAAACGTAAAAGCTGATCTTGTTGTTGGAGCCGACGGAATTCGGAGTGCTGTGCGAAGGTTATTAATAGGAGAAGATACGGTTCCGTTACGGTATTTAGGCTGCATTGTGATTTTGGGAATTTGTCCATTGAGTTCAGTCGAGAACGTTAATAGTTCTTTGTTGGATTCTGCAACCGTTTTTCAAACAGCCAATGGTAATGAACGAATCTATATGATGCCTTTTACATCAGATTCGGTAATGTGGCAACTTAGTTTCCCAATGCCAGAAGAAGAAGCCAAAGCATTAAGCGCTTTAGGTTCTCAAGCACTAAAAGAAGAATCATGCCGAAGAACACAATGGCATGATCCTATTCCTCAGATTTTGGCTGCAACTCAAGAAAATCAGATTTCGGGTTATCCTGTATATGATCGAGAATTACTGCACAAAGAATTGTTAGAAAAAATGGGTTCGGTAACCTTGATTGGAGATGCTGCTCATCCGATGAGTCCATTCAAAGGACAAGGAGCAAACCAAGCGTTATTAGATGCCCTTTCCTTAGCTCGTGAAATTTCAAGAGGATGTAAATCTTTGTCCCACTGGAAAGAAAAAGGATTGAGAGAAAGTGTATTGTCCAAATTTGAAGAAGAAATGCTCAAACGCTCTGCTATAAAAGTAAAAGATTCTGCAAAGGCAGCAGCATTTCTGCATTCGGAAATCGTACTCTATGAAGGAGACGAACCCAGAGGAAGATGTCTAAAGAGATAATGCATTTCAATATTTTAAAACGTATCATACAGTATAAAACTCCTTAAGCAATTAAGGAGTTTTTTTGTGCGAATTTGGTACAAAGTTGAGATAAAGTCATAAAAAAAACTCCTTAATTGCTTAAGGAGTTTTTGGAATTTTGTGGGCTGTCAGGTATTACAGTCGAACAATTAATTCCAATTTTAACTTTTTTTCAAAGTTTGATATAAAAAAATAACGCCATTGGAAGACAATGGCGTTATTTGTCTTTTTGTGATCCTTAAGAACCTGTTTTCTAACCGTTTTATGCATGATTTGAAGAAACTTTCAGTAAAATAGAATTAGGTTTTTTACTAAATTATCTTCTTAAAAAACCTTTAATGAATATTTGATTCTATTTCTGTTATTATTCCTCGTTTTGGATCATTTTGTCTATATTGTCTTTTACCAATTGTTCTAATTGATAGGTAGCTACTCCCAAAGGTTTATCAAGCCCACGCATTGCATACTCCACTTTTATATTGCTTTTTGATGCACAAAGTAGTAGACCTATTGTTGGCTCATCAGTTGGCGTTTTGAGTTTGTCATCAATAGCACTAATGTAAAAATTAAGTTTAGAAACATACTCTGGCATAAATTCACCTGCTTTGAGTTCGATAACTACATAAGCGTGTAAAATGGTATGATAAAAAAGTAAATCAATTTTATAATCAGTATTGTCAATTTCAATAGTGTATTGTCTTCCTATAAATGCAAATCCTTTACCAAGTTCCAATAAAAAGTCGGTAATCTTTTGTGTCAAAAGTTTTTCTATTTCAAGTTCCTTTACTTTAGTAGAAAGCATTAAAAAGTCAAAGTGATAAGGGTCTTTGAAAATACTTTTTGCTAAATCAGATTGGTATTCGGGTAAAGTTTGTTCAAAATTATTCAATGCTTTTCCACTTCTAGAGTACAATTTGCTTTGTATCTGTAAAAGCATTACATCTCTGCTCCATTCATTTTTAGCTGCTTCAGCTATGTAAAAAGCTCTTTCTACAGGATCTTTTACTTTGGTAAGCAAGCTAATATGATGATACCAAGTAATTTGTGCAAGGGGCACTTGCACAAATTCATTCCCTGATTGTGCAAGCGGTACTTGCACTATTGGGAAATGAGGGTAAGCTTCGGAAAAAGCTCTCATATATTTTAAATTTCTAACCGAAAATCCTTTACTATCAGGAAAATTATGAGTTAAATCATAGGATAAAAGATCAATAACCTTACTCCCCCAACCATTTTGCTTTTGCTTATCAATGATGGAATTCCCAATTTCCCAATATAAAGTAAGCATTTCAGCATTAACTTTGAAAGCAGTTTGAATTTGTGCATGCTTTATTTTATTAAAAATAAATGCTGACCAATCTTTGTAATCGATACTTTGAATAATTTCATCACCCATAATAAAAAGACTTCGTTTGAAGATTTACAAATATAGCAAAAAAGCAATTTTATTCTTCTTTCGAAATATCGATTTGTCATAATGGTTTTAATGTTTTGATAATTTTCTTAGATTTAAGTAAATTATATTTCACATTAATCGTTCCTCTAATAGTCCTTTCCAAATTATAAATCCTTTGTTGTTGTCTGAATAATCGTGAACAATTCTTGAAAAATTTTCAGGATTGGTTTCCAAATAGGATTGCCGTCCTTTTTCTCTGATAATATTTAATTCTTTGTCTAATTGTTTTATCATATCTATCAGAACTGATTTGTCTTTTTTGGTATGCCAAATATAAGTTGCTTCTTCGGTGTCTAAAGTTTCTAAAATGATATGATAATTTTGTTTCCCTGCAATTAAAAACACAAATGAGAAAGGTTGGAGAACAAATCGTAGTTTCATTACATTTCGTTCGTGTCTTTCGGCTAAAAACTGAATATGCCTTGAATGTTTGTAATGTTTTTCTTTTAGTAAATCTTCTAAGATATTTTCGGCATCTGTATAAATATTTTGATTTTTAGGAAGTTCATTCATTGTAAGAACGCTTTGTTTTGAAATAGGAATCTGGTTGATGAAATTTTTGTTCAAGTACTGAAATTTCACACTGTCAACGATTTCTTTATTAATATTTTCAATATCGGAAGATGTTGCCAATTGTGATAGAATTACTCCATTCTCTATTTCAGCGTTAATATCAATAGTGATTAATTTTGATTTCAAAACCTTGATGAAATATGATTTCAATACTTCAAATTCCGGTCTGAATTCCTCGTTTTCAATTTCAAAATCAAATCTTTGATTAGTTTCTTTATCAATGTATTCGAAGAAAACGTTTCCATATCCGAAATCTAAATTATCTATTGGCACTTTAATTTGTTTTTCAATGATAACGCTTTGCTTTTCGGAAATAAGCTCAGTTGGCTCGTCAAACAAACTTTTTTGCTTGGCAATTTGCCGATAATAGGTATTTCGTTTCAAAAAAAGTTTATTCAAATAATCAATTTTGATATCCCGATAATCGTAAATTGTAGGATTAATTTCTGAACGCTGTACCCGTCCAATATATTGAATCAACTTACCTTTAAAAGAAAAAGGATAAACCAAAAACAAGGAATTGATATTTGACAAATCGGAGCCTTCACCAAAATATTGTCCAGTCGTAATCAGTATTTGAAAATTGCCTTGTTGTAAAGCTTGCCATTTTGGTTTTCTGCTGGGTTCTGAATCATCTCCACTTAGCGTAACGACTTCGTAAGACTGTTTAAGAAAAAGATAAAGCGTATCAATATGCTCTTTCCTTTCTGTGATAATAGCAACTCGTTTTCCTTTGGAAAGTTCTGTTTTAATATCATTCAGGATTAATTTACTCCTTTCTGAATCATGAATTAAAATCTTTGAGAGTGTTTCAAAATTGTCAGTTTTAGAATTGAAAGGAACATCCAAATTGGTCCCCCTGACAATAATTTGGGCGTGTTTGTAATTTTCAATTTCCGTTGGTAGAATTTCAGAAATTATATCTCCAAGGAAAGCAAAAATCAATTTGTCGTCGTTGTGTTTTCTAAATGGTGTTGCCGTCAATCCATACAAATAAAAAGTGTTTAATTTTTCAATGGTTTTACGAAATGTTTCAGCAGGGATATGATGACATTCATCCACCAAAATAGTTCCAAAATGATTTTGGATTTCTTCAATTTGTTTTGGTAAACTTTGAATAGTTGCAATGGTTATACGCTTTCCTATTTTTGTTTTTCCTTGACCGATAATACCAATTTCGTGTTTCGGGATTCCAAGGAATGCTTGAATCCGTTCTTGCCATTGTTCCAGCAATTGTTTGCGATGAACGATAATTAAAGCAGGTTGTTGCTTTTCTTCTATGACTTTCAAACCCATTATAGTTTTACCGGAACCAGGCGGAGCAACAATAACACCAAAATCCTTTTTCGAAACAGCTTCTATGACTTTAGTCTGATGATTTCTTAATGTTGAGTCGAACGGAAAAGGGATTGCTTCTTTTAGTTTTCGTTGGTCTTGAAAATCAAATTCCAAGTTTTGTTCTTTACAAAAACGAAGTAGCTTTCCGATAAACCCTCTTGGAATCACAATTTCATTCTCTATTTCTTCTACAAGTTTAAAATAACGTTCTGTTCCAAAAGTATTTTTGCCTGATTGCTTTTTGATAAAAAATTCCGAATTGGCGAAATTTAATTCTTCTTTCAAAAAATTGATTAAAGGAGTTGTCAATCCAACTCTTTGAATACGGATATTTTGTTGAAGTGTAATGGATAATTTACCGTTTAGATTTTTAGTAATGGGTAAATTTTGTGCACTTAAAATTTCCCGATACAAATTATCCAAATTTTCAGTCGAAACTCTTTCTATCTCTTTTAAAAATTGCCACTGATTAGCTATCGGTTCAAATGTATCAGTATTTATAAAACAACTATTTCCATTCTCTAATGCAGGTTTGAAAAGAGGCAAGGCTATTAAATTTCCTAAACCTTTTCCTGAAAGAAAATCTTGGTTTGGAAATAAGCGGTCAAAGCTGGAGGTTTTGTCAAACATCGAAAAAGCTCCCGATTGCTCCAAAATAGATACGAAAACTTTTCTGCTTTGGATTGCAGGATAAGACCTGTCAAAAAACACCCAAACGTGTCCTCCATTTCCTGAACGGGAACGTTCTAAATAAGCAGGAATGTTTTTCTCCTTACAAGCGTTTAAAAAATTAACGGCTTCTTCTTTCCAATTTTGTTTATCAAAGTCAGCTACTACAAACCAAGACGTATTATTCTGTAGCAATGGATAAATCCCGATTTGTTGAATTCCGTTTAAGTGTTTATGGATTTCGGTTTCAGTAAGCGATAGATACGTTTTGTGAGGATAGTTCTGAAAAGTTCCTCCATTCATTTTATGCATCCGATAATGATACAAATCGTACTGGTAAGCTGGCATATAACCCGATTTTCCAGATTTTTCCCAACGAAGCGCAAATACATCATTTCTTCCTATAAAAACAGATTTGAATAGTTGGATAGTATCTAATGAGTTTACAGAAGACATTATTTAGATTTTTAAATAAAACTAGTCAAATATAGTAAACAAAGGGATGATCAGGATTTTAGAGTGAAAGATTATAAAAATAGATTGGAATTTATAGATTTTGAAACCTTAAGTAATACGAACCATTTATGTCAGTATTAATAAGGGTTCTCTAGGGGACATGGGAAACGAGCTATTTTTTCGAATCATAAAAAACCCTCTAAAATCATTAATTTTAGAGGGTTTTAAATTTTGGTGGTCCTTAAGAATCTGTTTTCGAACCATTTTCTACAGGATTTGAAGAAACTTGTTAACAAATAAATGAAATTTGCGGCTTTACATCAGAATAAACTCATGTTTTTAGCCGCAGTAAATAAACTTAAAAAACAATGCTTCTCTTACCTAAAAAAATGTAATTGCGATTATGTACTATTAACAAATATTACTAGTACTTTGAGATACTTTGAGTTCCATCAAAAGTATTAAATTCTCCTTTAGTGATTTTCTGAAATAAAAATTTTACATCATCTGTACAATCTTTCCCATAAGTAGGATAAACAGTACCCTTAAAATGCAAATTATCTTCAAACGGAACTGTATATTCAACATAGCAAAGAACAATTCCAAATTTACTTTCGTTACTAATAATTTTTAGAATATTATTGAACTGTGTATTGGGCTGATAATCACTTTTGTTGGCAAAATGAACGATTTGTGTAATTTCAATTAAAAGCAAAGAATTAGCATTTGCATAATCTTTTCCATTTTTTTCTCTGAATTTGCTTAGAAGCTTAGAGTCTGCGTTATTCTTTCGAGATTCTTCTAGAAATCTTATTGATGTTAATTCAATACCACAACCATCAATTATGAAATCAGGTTCTTTCTTATTAGAATCTCCAAATTTAAATTGCATTTTATTCTCGTTAGAGATTTTAATTAGATGCGAACATTGTATAATTTCAAAGATCCAACCATTAAGAGAAAAATCAGCATTTTGAATTGTTTTCTTTATATAAAAATCATAAATTTTTTGGTCATAATCTTTAATATCCATAAATGCCAAGCCAATAATTCTCAATTTCTGCTTAATTTGTTCTTCCTCAATTCCAGTTGTATTTTTAGCTAAAGATATTAATTGGGAAATTGGGTGATTTAAGTTCTTTAAATCTATGCCTAGTATTGATTCATAATATGCCGTAATTTTTTCCATTAGTGTCTATTTTACTCATATGTATGCCCGCTACTTTATAGCACGGATATCTAGCTCTTTTTCCCAATGATTTGTAAAATTTCACAATACTACACAAAAAAGCATACAATGTAGTTAAACTTCTAAATGACTTCGTCTAGATTTCGATTCCAAGCAAGTGTTCTTAAGTAACAATATGGGCTAATGACCCAATTAAGATTCAAACAGATATGGCATACTTGTCCTAGTTTGTTTATCGAAAATATACATTTGGTCTTCATCTTCAAATTCAATAAAAAAAATTGTTGCTTCCTTTGTTTCTATGGTTTTAAATCTCGGAGTTGGATTAGATTGTATGATGCTCAAACTTATTCCTAGAAGAAACGCCTCGTATTCATGCGAAACTATTAGTTGATATTCGAACATAATATTACTTTTTTATGAATAAAATTAAAGGAATTGGATTAATTTAAATTCTATGTATACACTTTTTATAAATAACTGGGGTCGCTTGGGGTTCAAGCCGCTGTAAATATCGAAAGCTTTTATATAGATAAGAATGCATTGAACAGTCTGCTCCACTTCTCTACGTATTCTTTAGGAATAGCTTCTACTTTTTTATTTTTTAATTGAGCTTTTGCAGCCATAGATATTCCGACTTTCCATCCCTTTTCTAATTCAATTCCATTAGCCTCAGCAAACGCTTCAATTTGAGAAACAACAGGAGTATCGCTATTATAGGTGTCTTCAAAATCTATTTCATCTAAGGAATTAAAAAGTCTGCTAACACCTTTTTTTATCAGCGAAAAAGGGATTAAATCTTCCACTTCTGATTTTTCAATTCCTGTATAATCTTTAACATCAAGTATTCTATTCTCAAATCCTTTATACAAACCTGATAATAATCTTTTCTTTGCATCTTCGCCACTCTTATCAGAATCAATAATTAAGTAAGGTATATCGTCTGCTTTACTCGAAATCATACTAACAACACCTGGAACTCCTTTTACTCCTCCTGAGGGTACAAATACAATTTCTTGTTCCGGAGCAATTAACTTTTCTCTAATTAAGAATCCCTTTATGGCATTAAAATAAAACTGGTCAGATGGCCCCTCCACTACAATAGCTTGGCAACCTTGTAATAGAACATCAGAAACGCTTAACCCTAAGGCAGCGTGAACTGCATATATAGATTTTTCATTCAAAGCATCACTTCCTTGTCTTAAATTAGTTGAAGCTACTGTATATCCATCTTTATCCATATATACAACCCTGCATCTGTCAATGTTGGAAGTATCCACAATAAAAGGAGAATGCGTTGTATTGATAATTTGATTGCCATGAGATAAATTATCAAAAAATATAGCAAGGTCTTTTTGTGCTAATGGATGTAAAGTTAGTCCTGCTTCGTCAAGCAATAAAATTGCATCTTTGTGCTGTTCATGACTCTCAACAAGAAAAATTAAATAAAAACTAATAAACCATTGAAGTCCTGTACTACGAAGTTCTAATGCTACTTCATCTGTACGAATACTATCTGATACCCAAATACGGAAATAATCTCCGTCGGCTTCAAATCTAAATTTATATTCTCCCTGTTTCCACCATTCTTTAAACCTTTTCGTTAAATCTCCTGAAGCTGATTGCAAGAGAATACTACGTTCTTCTTTATCGTCTTCTGCTTTTTTAATATCAGCGCTTGTTGGTTGTACATTTGCGTGTCCTCCATTACGAGTAATTGCCATTTCTTTAGGGTCTTTACCCAATTCTAAAATTTCCTTAGGATCTAACTTCACAAATTCAAAAAGAACCCTCAATGTACGAACCTGTTCTTCATTTACCTCTATTCCATCTACAGTCCTTCCATTCAGCCATTTGATAACATTTGGAAGATAAATTTTTGATGATAAATTTCCGTAGTTTGAATAATAAACAAATGATGGTAGTTCAGCAAGAATAGCTTTTTCTAAATCTGTATTTTTAAATGGTACAATAGTATCTTCTTCAATCGGTTCTTCTTCGCCTTCAATTTCTTTTACTACTTTTTCTTTTTTCGTTGAAGCAGGATTACCGCTTGGGAACTCGAATGTGTAGCTTCCATCATAAAAACGTATAACTGTTACAGATTTATCTCCTTGTAGATTACATTGAACCTCAGTTTCAATTTTCTCTATGGCTTCATCATCAAGTTCAAACTCTGCTGTAATGAATTTTATATCTGCTGGAGTTTTTCGATAAGTGCTTAGTTTAGAAACCGGCATATCGTGTAAAATATCAATATTTCCTTCTCTTGCTGGATTTAGTTTCCACAAGGCCAAAAGTAAATTTGATTTTCCAGCTTCGTTAATTCCTACTAATGTTGTTACATTATCACAATCAATCCAACCACTATCAAGAACTGATCTAAAATTTTCTACTTTGTATCTTTTAAGTACCATATCTTATTAAGAATTTACATTTGTTTTTGTATTTAATTTTTATGCCCGTTACCTATTTTTTTAATTCTTATTTTATAAACCAATCTATAATATCATCTCCAATATTTTCTCTTAATGCCTTATCATTTGTGTTGAAAATTGAAATTTTACCTAGTCCACATTTGTGTTGGTTGTCTTTTGAACCGTTCTCTTCAAATTTATCAAACTCACAGAATGAAGTTTCGTTGGATGGATATAATAACATTGCTTTATCTGATTTCCAATAATCATTGTAAACATACATTTGTCGTAAATCGTCCGTTGATGGCTTGCCTCCATTAATATTTTTCCACTTGGTATCGATAATAAATTTATTTATACCACTTTCAATCACAATATCCGGTCTTATTGAAATGTTCTTCCAAAACGTTATTGATTGTTGTCCGTAGATTTTAACTTCTTTTTCTGATTGTTTCAGTCGAGCTAAAATATATTCTTCCCATAAGGAATTCATATCAAAGAGTAAAGCTAACATATTTTCGGAACCACTTGAAATATTGGGTGCAAAATTTAAAATGATGAACTTTGAAATCATTAAAACAGTTTCATAGGGTGCTGTTTTTCTACTTTTAGGAATTTTAGAAAATGTTGCTTCTGTAATTGGAATTGTCTTTACTTCCGGGAAATCAAGCTGTACAGTTTTACACTTTGAATATAAGTAACTGCTTTTGGAACATTTCTCTACAATATATAAGGCTTTGTATATGATTTGATGGATTAAATGGTCTTTGTCATATACTTGGTGTGTAGTGTAAAAACGGTCTTTATGAACGAGATTTTTACTGATGTGACCAGCAAATTCCAGTTTACCTTTAAGTACTTTTAAGTTATCTGTTTCTTTGTAGTATTGTTTGATTAATCCCTGATGGATTAACAATTGTACTTCGTTTAAAAAACATTCAAAATAAATATCTAAAAGATGGATGCTTTGCTTGTTTACATTTGCCTCTCCTACTTTTTGGACTTTGAGTTTTCGTGTAACCCGAAGCATTTCGATTAATACTTTCTGCCAAACGTTTTCATCTGCATCGTTGTTGTCAATTTTAGGTAAAATTTCAATGGTTAAGCCATCTACCTGAATCACCCCTACAAATTGTTTGAATTTTATGCCGTTATGGCGAATTTCAAAATACTTGTCGTTGTGCAACACATTTAACTTTGACAAGGCTATATAATGGTGCTTTTCGAATTTCACTCCACTATATACTTCATCAAAATAAAGTATGTTATGCTCAAAAACTTGTATTCTATTCATTTTAAAATATTGTTGTTTTTAAAATTTTAAACTTTTAAAAGTATATTGACAGCAGCAACTATATCAAAATCTTCATCTATTGTTTTTATTCTCAAAATCGTTCCATTATCTGGATAATTTTGGGTATCAAATGATGCAAAGATATCCTTCGAATATTTCCCTGATTGTTCAAAAAAACCGTTTCCTAAAATCAGTCCTATTTTTTCGTAATCCCCATAAAAATATTCTTGTAATAAAGGAATTATATTATTCTTAAAAGTAGCTTTTAATTGTTCTTCGGTTCTTACTTTTAGAAAATATGAATGTCCAATTAAGTGATCTCTATTCAAAAGTATTTCTATCCGTTTATTTATTTTTTCTAAAATAACTTGAAGATTAAAACCATTATATTCGAAGTCATCGAAATAAGAAAAATCATCTCTAATATAATCAGCCTTCATAACTTCCCAAATTTCTTTTCTTTGAGCTAAAAAATCTTCAGATACTTGAGCAAAATCAAAAAATTGAACTTCCTTTTCTTTGAATTCAGGATCCTCCCAATCTGCTGATTCATAATCCCACAATAATTGACAATATAATGCAGAAGGACTTAATAGTTCATGCATTGGCATCATTTCCTCAAAACTAAAACGTCTTCTTAAAGCAGTATCTAAAGCTTCAACGCTTCTGTCCGCTGTGTTCATAGTGCCAATTATATACAAATTAGATGGTACTCCAAACTTTTCTTTACTGTAAGGTAAGGTAACTTCCAGAGCTTCTTTTTTACCTAATCGCTTGTCTTCTTCTATTAATGTAATTAATTCTCCAAAAATTTGAGAAATGTTACCACGATTAATCTCATCAATGATTAGAACGTAATTTTTCTTTGTATTGTCGATATTTTGGACAGAAATATTATACTTACTTTTTAAATACTCCCCAATTGTAGTAGTATATGTCTTCCAATCCTTGACAACTCCATTAATTACATAATCCCTCATCATTTCTTTGGTTACTCCCATTTCAGTGGCGATTTCGGTCTTTGGAATGGCAACAGCCGTTTCATTACTATTTATTCTGACTGTAAAAGGTTTTTTTTGAACCAACGAAGTTAATTCGATAGTACCACTTTCAATGACATCATTAACAAATAATGAATAAGCTTCATCAAAATTAACCGAAGCTTTTTTCTCTGTCGCTTTTTTACAAAGATTTTTAAAAATTCCATTTTCAATTTTATAATTAATGCTGGAATTTTCAGAAGTAGGAGCAATTGGTTTTATACCTTCAATAAAATCCTCATAACTCATGCTCTGATGAAATGTTGTAAATACAATTTGTCCAGAACTAACTAATTCTTCGAATTTATCTTTAATTTTTTTTCTACTTTGATAGAAATCAAATTGAGGATCAATAATGAAAATAGCTTCATTAATTGTATGATAGGTTTTTCCTGTACCAGGAGGTCCGTAAAATATTTGATTTAGCATTTCATTGTTGTTTTCAAGTCCTTCTTCCCGTTTTAATGTTATTTCTGAATCCACCGGATTCATTAATTTGGTTTGAATTAATTTAATACGATTTAAATCTTTCTGAAAATCATTTTCCGAAATTACGTACTTAGCTTTCAAGTCAAGATTATCCAATAATTCTATAGCATAATTTCTAAAATTAGTTATATACTCCAGAAGATTGTTCCATATGTCATTTTGATCGCTAAATGCTTTAGTACCATGATTTTTTTCATGTAGCTGAAGGTCAATACGGTTTGCTAATTGCTTATGAAATTCTTTTTCCTTTGGATCGTCAATTCCTGATTTAAAAGAAATTTCAATGTAATTGTTCATATTACCATCTTCTTGAATACCAATTACAAAACCAACTGTTTTTATTTTTCTAGCACTATTACCTTTTTTAAAAAGGGGGACATAAATATAATGAGAACCCTGAAACCATTGACCATTCACCAATCTTTTATCTTTTGACTGGACACTATCTCTTTTTCTTAAGGAAAATGTGAAATCTGGATGCTTCTCTTTAAATTTTAAAAGATAAGTCAAGATTTCATCACTTAATTTTATAATTTTTTTTTGTCGATTATTCACTATTAGTTTACTTTTAGTCCGATAATAATTTTATTTGATTATATTCAATTTTTTTAAAATATCATTTTTAAACTTGCTCAATGGTAACTTCTGAAAATCCTTTGATGCAAATTCAACACCAAATAGTATTCGATACACTTCCTCCTTAGCTAACTTATTACCGAATAATTTTTCAATACTTTCAATATAAGATTTTGAATAATTTGTTTTAATCTTAATTAAATCAATTAGTTCTGATTGATGGGAATTATACATTTCATCAATAAACATTCCTGTTAAAGTGTTTCTGGCTTTACTATTTAAACTATTAATATCTTGAAGGTAAATTCTATAATTAGTTAAAGAGGAATTATATTTATAGTTAAAACAAAATTCTTCATTTTGGTTTACATCTACATACGGATGTATGTGATCGTTCAAATTAAAATTAGTTGACCCTTTTACAGAGCTATTACAGTTTGAACAGGAAGGAATTAAGTTAAAAAAGGACAAGGATAGCAATGGGAAATCCGTTTTTGGGAACCAATGATCTAATGTAGTTCTGATTATCTTTTTTCCTCTTCTATTAATTATTGTTGAAGTATAGATTCTATTGCAATAAGTACAACTATTTCTATTCAATTTTTTAGCTAAATCATAAGCCGAATAATACTTGCTTTCTTTGTTGCAAAACCAATCTTTATAACTGAAAATTTTTTCAATACTTTTCTTTATGTTAACGATGTCATTAGTGTTTGCATTAAGATAATTATCCCAGTTATTCATTGTGAAATGGGGAATTAAAACATTCCAAAATCTTTTATTTACATCTAATAATTCTTGAGGATTCCCAGAAATTATTACTTCTAAATTATTATTATTTAAAAGGAAAGTTCTTAAATTAGGGGTGATGGGAACAGAGGTAATTTGTGAAATACAAATAATACAATTTGGAACAGCACAAACAGGTCCTGCTATTTTTTTATTAATAAAACACTTGATGTTTTTTAAGTGTTCTTGTCTTGCCATGACAATTTCAGGCTCCAATGGGTCTATATAAAACATTTTTTATAAATCTTCTTTAGTTACCCCTAATTCCTTCATCATGTTTTTTATTTTTTGAGCTTTATCTTCATTATTGAGTTTAAAAACCTCTTCATACATTTCAAGTAATTTATATTGGATAACAGGCTCACCGATTAGGGCAATAGTTTTTCTAATAGATTTTTCATTTATTTCTTTATCAATATCGCTGTCATTTATTTCAAAAGAGATTTTATCCTTTATTTCTTTTATTTCTGTGTTTACTCTATCAATTTTATCTTTGCTATCTTCATTATTTAGATTTTTCTTTTCATTAATCAATTTGAAATAATTGAGTTTTAAGATAATCGATTCAATTTTTTCTTTTGCAAAATCACCTATTAATTCATTTTCAAGATAAAAACTATTGGATAACAATTCATTAATGTTCGTTGAAAATGACTTAATTGTATCCTTTTCAAGTACTGTAAAGTCATTTGTTTTATTAAGATAAATAATTTTGTCACTTGGTAAGTCTGAAAGAGTCAAAGGATCATGTGTTGTAAAAATCACTTGTACAGAAGGACTTTGATTGTTTTCTTTTGATTTTTTGAGATTTGAAAAAAATATTGGTAATGTGGATGAAATAGCTTTTACAAATTTCTTCTTCCAGAAAGGATGATATCCTAATTCTGGTTCATCCAATAACAATAATAAATTTTCATTAACAATCATATCATCGTCAAAATTTATTATATAATTATGGAGTGAGGAATAAAAATCTAAAATAGCTTTTTCTCCTGTAGATAACTTTATGTTAGTTGGTACAATATCAAGAATAATATTTGAAATTACTGAGTGTTTAAATGTTTTTTGCAATTTATTATATTCACTAACAAATCTTTGGAACTGATTAATATTCTCATTATTCACATTAATTTTGAAGTGATCATTTTCATATTTAAAAATTTTATCTTCAATAATAGAAATAATATATTCATGAAATTCTTTTACTGCTGAAATTTTATTTACAGCATTTATCATTCGTTCTTTAACAAATTTCATTTCAATCCCTTTAGGAGCACTTCTATAATTATCCCTTTTTATTAGTTCTATAATTTGTTCTTTATCATCAATTTTAATTTTTTTTAATTTGTTAATTATTGAACCAACCAATGCATTGTCTTCATTAGTCAAATAAAATTCAAGAAATCTATCTAATTTATTATAAAATGTTTTTGATCTAGTTATCTTACTGAAATCATAGGGACCACCCAGACCAGTCTGAGGAAATACAGCGTCTAATAATAAATAACTTAATAATGTTATTTCAAGATTATTTATAAAATCATTACTGTTATTAATTACTCCATTTTCATCATTTAATTTATATTGTTTTAAATTCCATAGCTTATCAAATTGTTCTGTGAAACTTTCACTTTCTAGCAATTTTATAAAACCTTCATATTGTTTTAAGATCGTTTGTGGAGTAAGAATAAATGTTTCAGGTCTACTTTTTAATTGAGAAATCTCTCCAATTAAATGATTTTTTAGTGCATCACCTCTGTGTGGATTCCCAAAATTGGCTTCTAAATAGGGACTCCTAAAGTTTGTTTTCTTTCTTTTTCTAACTGATATTGTATAGCTTCCAATTTTAGGAAAATCTGGATATACTTTTCTCAATTCATCAGAAATTGGATCATTCAAAAAAAACAAATACCTAAGAACTGCATCCAAATAGTATCCTTCTAAATCAGTTTTGAATCTATTTGATAATGAAATTGGTGAATGCGTATCCATCAAATCATGATCAAGTGCTGGAGAATAAAAGAGAGTTTCAATAGGCTTATTATCTAGTATTTCAACATTTTCGATTACATTAGAATTTCTAAAATCAGATTTCAACTCATTGCAAATCTTAATCTTCTCATTATCTTCAAAAATAAACACTGAATTTTTATGATTAGGATCAATCTCACTATTGATTGCTCGTAATATTGATGTTTTCCCTGCTCCATTTTTACCAACTATACAAGATACCAAACTTAATCCTCCCCAAAAACCATTGATAAATGAACTATTTTTAATGACTGATTTTAATACAACTACTTTGTTGATTTCTTCAAAATCATATAAATTTTCTCCACCAAAATTTAGTGTCTGTCCATCATGATTTTCTCCAAAAATATGAGGAAGTGAATTATTCGGTATATATACGGCTGCTAATCTCATTATCTACTATTTATTTCGGCTCAACACCATTTCTCCTCATCCAATCCAAAGCTTTATACATGTTTTCTTCTCTAAATTTCTCTTTTTCTTTAGACTATTGATAAAATTTGCTAATGATTAGTTTGTCTGTTATTAATTCCTTTTTCTCAATTGCTTCTTTCCAACAGGCATAAAGTGTTGCTACGGCTTCAATCTGGTTTGAAGTAAACTTAAAGAATTTGTTGATCAGATAATTTATTTGTTCAATTTCTGTTTCAAAATACTTTTCAAAATCTTCTCTATGATTACCACAATTTCTAATGGCTTGTATTTTAGTAATGCTCCATTTTGATATTCGAACCATTTTTTTACAACAAATTGCTTATCTAGCAATCTAGCCAGCTGGTTGTCATAAGACCCCATTATCGATTAATTTTCTGCTATTCCATTTACAAAAGTATCCACAAAACTTAGAATCTTATTTAAAATTCTATCGCCAATTTCTTTAGATTTTAAAACACTTGGTCTTCCTTCTATTCTGAGATCTAAAATTTCGGTTCGCAATGGTTCCCTTTCTGCAAAAAGATAATTTTCGATTAGTTTTTCTGTTTTTTCTTCTGAAAGATTTTCTTCTTTAACCAAGTCTTTAAGCGCTTTTTCTTGTTCTTCATTCCAAAATTTTTCAAATTCTTCCGGAATAGTATCTGTATCATCAATTTGAGGGAGACTTTCTTGAATAAATTTCTCAATAAGTTCTCTCTTGCTTCTTAAAGATACCTCAGTGTTCAATAAGTTGAAAATTTCCTTTTCAATACTCTCTTTGTCTTTCCCACTGTTTTTTGATTTAAATTTAATCAGTAACTGAACAATATAAGAGACATTAATGGTGTCTCTTCTTATTAATTCCAATTCAAAATCAATATCGTTGAGAATTGAAGCTTTATCTGGAGATGGATTTGTCCCAAGTTTATCTTTTAAATCTAAATATTTACTAGTGTAGTCTGCAAAAAGCTGTTCTTCTATTGCTAGATCAGCCCAAGTAAATTCTGTAAAATGGCTCATTTTTTTGTGCAAACGCATTAATGATCGGAATGCTAAAATAAATTCCAATTTATCTTCTTCAGTATATAAACTATCTACTGCTTCAACCTGTGGGACAATTTTAAATAGCTTTTCAGTCGCTTCATTAAATTTTTCTACGTAAGCTTCGTACGGTTCAACGATAATTTCGTCAATAGCTTCTTTATTGCTGAATAAGGTAATCGCTTCGTCTGTTTTGTCTTTCAGATTTCTAAAACAAACAATGTTGCCTTGAGTTTTATTTTTATCCAAAATACGGTTGGTACGGCTAAAAGCTTGTATCAGTCCATGATATTTCAGGTTTTTGTCAACATACAATGTGTTCAGGTTCTTGCTGTCATAACCCGTTAAAAACATATTGGCTACCAAAAGAATATCTGTTTCATGTTTAGGATGTTTCGATTTTTTGGCTACTGCATTATAGTAATTATAAAAACTTTCGGTATCCTTAATGCTCTCAGCCATTCCAAACATTTCGTTGAAGTCCTCAACATAATTTTCAAGTAATTCCCTGCGGTGTGGTGTATAATTATCGTATTCTGTCTGAGGTTCGGCAACCATTCCTAACTGAACGGCTACTTGCTCTTTCATTTCTTCCTCATTTTGACCATAGCTGAAAATAGTGGTTATTTTTAGATTGTGTTCTCCGTTGCGTTTTTTACGATTGAATATCTCATAGTATTGAATAACCGAATCAATATCCTGCACACACATCATTGCGCAGAAATTTTTGTTTTGGGTTTTCTGGTCATGGTATTTAATAATATAATCAACAACAGCCTCTTTTCTTTTAGGGGCTTCATAAACTTCTGTTTCGTTAATTTGTTCTACTTTCAAATCAACGATATGATCCTTCATTTTAAAAGTCTGAATATATTCTACGGAAAATTTCAGCACGTTTTCATCCCTAATAGCATCTGTAATTACATATTTATGTAGGCATTTTCCAAAAAGACTTGCAGTGGTTTTTTCCCCGTCTGCGTTTTCCGCCAAAATTGGTGTTCCCGTAAAACCAAATAATTGGATATTGGAAAAATAATTGACGATGTTTTTATGTGTATCACCAAATTGTGAACGATGACACTCGTCAAAAATAAATACCATTCTTTGGTCTTTGATGGCTTTCATTTTAGATAAATTTCGTCCAGAAATTGCATTATTAAGCTTTTGAATTGTCGTAACAATAATATTCTCATTCGGATTATTAAACTTTCGTATGAGATCGTCTGTGTTGGTAGCTGAGCTTACACAATCCTTGCTAAAATTATTGTATTCTTTACTGGTTTGTGAATCCAAATCTTTTCTGTCAACCACAAAAACTACCTTTTTGATTGCTGGGATTTTGGACAGAATCTGACTTGCTTTAAAACTTGTCAATGTTTTCCCGCTACCGGTAGTATGCCAGACATATCCGTTTTTCTCTATGTTATATCCGTTTAGGATTTCATTCTCCTTCACTTTTTTGATAATGCTTTCCACTGCGTAATACTGATACGGACGAAGCACCATCAATTGTTTTTCGGTTTCGTTTAGCACAATGTATTTGCAAATCATTTTACTGATATGGCATGGTTCCAAAAAAGCGTCCGTGAAACCATTCAGAATATTATTGAGCGGATTATTGTTCTCGTCCGTCCAATGAAAGGTCTGAAGATATTCCTGTTTGTGTGTTCCATAATTGCTGAAATATTTGGTGTTTACACCGTTACTGATAACAAACAACTGAACAAAATGAAACAACCCCTTGCCTGCTCCGAAACTGTGTTTTTGATAACGGTTGATTTGATTAAAGGCTTCTTTCATTTCCAAGCCTCTTTTCTTTAATTCGATTTGAACCAAAGGTAAACCATTAATAAGCAAAGTCACATCATAGCGATTTTCGTATTTTCCATTCTGTGTAATTTGATTGGTAACCTGATATTCATTTTGGCACCAATGTTCCACATTCAAGAATTCAAAATAGAGGTTATCTCCATTATCCCTAATAATATGATGTTTCTTTTCGCGCAGTGTTTTGGCCTTTTCATACACTGATCCTTTACTGAGAATGTTCAAAACTTTCTCAAATTCGGCATCACTAAACTGGATATGATTGTGTTTTTCCAATTGGCTTTTTAAGTTTTCCAATAATCCTTTTTCGTTACCAATAACGATGTATTTGTAACCCAGCTTTTGTAATTGAGCGATGAATTGTTCTTCTAAAAATTGTTCGGATTGCATTTGAAGTTATGAGTTGTGAATTATGAGTTTTGAATTCTCTAAACAAATATAAAGAAAATGCATCTATCGAATAGCTATTATCTCACAATTTACAACTCATAATTCTCAATTAGCTGCTACCTGAGTGCTTTAAACATTTGCTCAATGGCTTTCTTTTTCTGTTCCATATTAGGATGGACATAAAGGTTTAAAGTCGTGCTAATATTGGAATGTCCCAAAAGAACACTGACCGTTTTGTAATCACAATTACTTTCTATGCATCGAGTTGCAAAACTATGTCTTAAGCCATGAAATTTTAGTTCCGGCATATTTAATTCTTTCATTAGGTTCTTATAATAACTGCGATATGTTCTTGGTTCAGTAGGTTTGGCATCATTTGTTAATACAAAAAATGAAGAGTTGACAATCTTTTTAAACGGTTTAAGTATTTTCAATAGATCTTTGCTTATTGGAATTTCTCGAATGGAATTTTTAGTTTTTGGAGTATCAAGAATAACCTCTGTTTTTCTGTGTCCATCTTCGATTACATAGATACGCTGAATAGTTCTATTTACACTAATAACACCATTGTCTGTATCGACATCCTCCCAAGTAAGCGCACAGACTTCACCAATTCGCATTCCTGCACTCAGGCAAATGTAAACACCTAAATTTCGGAAGGTAAAATGTTCTTGAATATAGTTCATTATTATTTTCTGGTCATTACGGTTGAGGACTTCGATGTTGTATTTTTCCCTTTCGGTAGGAAACTGAATATCCCAGGGCTGATATTCGAACCATTTGTTTTTTGCACCGAATTTGAGGATCATTTTCAATACTATTAAAATATCCTTGATTGTTTTTTGGCTCAAACCTGACTCTATTTTTTGCAATACAAAAGCCTGTACATCTGCTTCTTCAATTTTGTTTTTGTCACCAAAAACAGGTAATATATGGTTTTCTATCAAGAGCGCATAAGCCGAGAAACTTGATTTCTTTACATACTGTTTTTTGTCTGTTCGCCATAGACGGATTACTTCTGAAAGTTTTTTGTTCATTATTATTTGATTTTAAAATTAAATCTCAAAAGAAAACAATAAGGATTAAGGATTTTTAATCCTCTAAATAATTTTATAAGATTTGTCTTGACAAATGTTCCAAATTTGAGATTTCCGAGGTTTGAGGGAGAGTGGGAAATGAAGAGTTTTGGTGAAGTGGCTACTAATAAATCTGGAAAATACAATCCAATAAATGCAATAGATTCTATAAAATGTATCGAATTAGAGCATTTGGCAGGAGAAACAGGAGAATTACTTGGTTATACGGATGGAAGTAAATCAGGAAGTATAAAAAACGTGTTTAATGAAGGAGATGTGTTGTTTGGAAAATTGAGACCTTACTTAAAAAAATATCTCCAAGCACCATTTGATGGCGTGTGTTCATCTGAAATATGGGTACTAAAAGGAAAAAACATTTCGAATAATTTTTTGTATAGAATAATTCAAACCAATTCATTTGTTGATTTAGCAAATCAATCGAGTGGTTCTAAAATGCCTAGAGCAGATTGGAATATCGTTGAGAATGGACTTTTCTTCATTCCTTCTTTGCCAGAACAACAAAAAATCGCCTCTTTTTTATCATTAATAGATGAACGAATTCAAACCCAAAACAAAATAATTGAGGAATTAAAAATATTAAAAGTTGAAATTGCTAAAAAAATATTTTCCCAACAATTTAGATTTAAAGATAATAGAGGTCTTAATTATCCTGATTGGAAAATTCAAAAGCTAGGTGATGTAACAACACCTGTAAACAAGAAAAATAAAAATAATGAAAAACTACCTGTATATTCAATAAATAATAAATTAGGTTTTGTTCCACAAAATGAGCAATTTGAAGGAATTAACAGTGATGATAGAGGTTATGATATTAAACTCTACAAAATAATTGACAAACATACTTTTGCTTATAATCCTGCTAGGATAAATGTTGGGTCAATTGGTTATAGTCGTGATTTAGAAAACATTATTATCAGTTCACTATATGTTTGTTTCATTGCAAAAGATTCAATTAACAATGATTTTTTGTTTCAATATGTCAAGACAGAAATGTTTAATAAAGAAGTTCTCAAAAATGTTGAGGGAGGTGTAAGAGATTATCTTTTTTATGAAAATTTTGCAAGAATAACACTTGATACTCCTTCTATTGAAGAACAAACCAAAATAGCCAATTTTCTATCCTCCATCGACAACAAAATTGACATTGAAATTCAGCTTTTGAAAAAACTAGAGGAACAAAAAAAGTACTTGCTTCAAAATTTATTTGTTTGATTCTTGTCAATAGTTTTAAACAAACATTTGTTGCAATAGATATTTCTTTTGTTTTTGAAGCTGTTCCAAGATTTGTTTCTCTGTTTCAATTTTTTGGTCAATTTTGGTTAAAAAAGAAGCTATTTGCTTTTGTTCATTTATAGAAGGAAGATTAATTTTTATATCAAAAAAATCAGAAACCCCTACGTTTAAAAGACCATGATTTCGAGCACCTTCCTGTGCTATCTTTTCAATTTCTGAATTCTGAATACCAGATTCAAAATATTGTTCAATAAAATCAATACTTACTGTTTTTTTAAAACGAAAACAAATGTATAAAGTCGAAACAATTCCTTTCTCATATCTTTTTAGTCGTTTTATTGCTCCCATTGGATAGCCATTAGAGTAACTTTTGTTATAGGCAAAGTCATTTTCTTTTAAAAGATAATATCCCGAAACATTTTTAGAAGAAACAGACTTATTAAAAAAATCGAGTTGACTTATTAACCCAAATTGTGCTGATATGGTCAAAATATTTTGATTATTTTCCGAATTTTTATGAACGATCCTTTCCGAAACCTCTTTCAGTTTATATATTTCCCATTCCGGAAATTCATTTCCGAACTCATCTTTAAATCTTATTTTTTGTTTGAATATTTGATTTCGGAAATCTTTGATTAAGGTTTCTAGTTCCTCAATTATTTTGTTTTGGGTTTGAATTCTTTCGGCAAGTAAAGCCAAAAAAGCAGAAATTCTATTTTGTTCCTCCAGTTTTGGCAAGCTTAAAGACAAAGATGCTAATTGACTTGAATATAAGTGTACTACAGAAATTCCTTGTGCCAAATTAGCTATTTCCAATTTCTTTTTACTGTTCAAATAGTAAGACAAAAACACTCCATTATTATCTGTTTTAATAATATTTAAATCACCTCCTAACGCAACTCCTGATTTCAAAACACAAGAAGCCGTTGCAATATCAATTGTTGTTTCTCCAGATGCTGGAATTATAACATCATTTGCATCGCTAAGAACTAAAGCAGACATATTTACATTAGTCTTGGATTTTATTTCATCAATAACTTCTCCATAATGCGTATAAAGTTCACCATATCTAATACACTCTATAACTCCATTTTCTTTAATGTCAATTTTTGAAATACCTTTCCCTTTTGAAAATGTGGCAATATCACCCAGATTCTTAGTTTCCCATTCTTTCTCAAAACCCGGAAATCTCAAATTTGGAACATTGCTTATATTTTTATTTTTTTTTGTAATCTCAGTCATTTTATTTCTCAATTATCAAACATTAGGGAGTTTCTTCTATTTTACTTTTTTTCAGATTCCGCAGACAGTGTCTACGGAATTGGGTACGTTAAAAAAAACAAGTCCCAATTCCTTGAAATAGACATCAATTTCTTTATCTAATTCTGCTCGTTTGGCTTCCAAAGATTTGATTTCCTGCATTACATATTGGATATCGATTTCTTCTTCGGCTTCGAAAGTATCCACATAACGAGGGATGTTCAGGTTATAATCATTATTTGCAACTTCTTGTAAAGTTGCCAAATGGCTGTATTTCTCAATTACCGTTCTATTGCGGTAGGTTGTTACAATCTTATCGATGTGTTCCTCTCGGAGCATATTTTGGTTTTTTATCTTTTCAAATTCCTTACTGGCATCGATAAATAAAATATGATCTGGATCTTCTTTACATTTTTTGAAAACCAAAATACAAGTTGGAATGCTGGTTCCGTAGAAAATATTGGCAGGTAAACCAATTACAGCATCTAAATAATTTTTCTGTTCAATAAGATATTTACGAATATGTAATTCAGCTGCTCCCCGAAAAAGAACTCCGTGTGGCAAAACAATAGCCATTGTTCCATTTTCGGACAAATGATGTATCATATGCTGAACAAAAGCAAAATCGGCTTTGCTGGCAGGAGCCAACTTTCCATATTGACTAAAACGGTCATCGTTCAAGAGTAAAGGATTTGCACTCCAATTTGCCGAAAATGGAGGATTTGCAACTATGGCTTCAAACGGCATGTCATTCAGATGTTGCGGATGTTCTAAAGTGTCTTCTTGCTTAATGTCAAATTTCAAATAATGTACTCCGTGAAGTATCATATTCATTCGGGCAAGGTTGTACGTGGTGCGGTTCATCTCTTGACCGTAAAAATTATTGACATCTTTTACCTCTCGGGCAACGCGTAATAATAAAGATCCTGAACCACATGTAGGGTCATAAACCGATTTTAGCCTATTTTTTCCTGTCGTAACAATTTTTGCCAAAATTTTTGAAACTTCCTGAGGCGTATAAAATTCCCCCGCTTTCTTACCTGCTCCGCTTGCAAACTGACCTATAAGGTATTCGTAGGCATCACCCAAAACATCCAATTCAGTATCTCGTAGCTGAAAATCAATTTCATCCAAATGAACCAAAACTTTCACGATAATCGCATTTCTGGCTTCGGCAGTTTTTCCCAATTTTGTACTGTTGAGATCCATATCTTCGAAGAGATTATCAAAGTCTTCTTCGCTTTGGGTTCCCATTGTGCTCAATTGGATATTGGTCAGGATTTTTTGCAAATCTTCCAAAATAAAAGTGTTGGTATCACCATTTCCACGTTTTGCAATTTCGCTAAAAAGTTCTGATGGTTTCAAAAAATAACCTAGAGTTTCTAAGGATTCTTCTCTGATGGCATTAATATATTCCTGACCTTCTTTTGTGTTTTCCTTAATATTACGAAACTGAATGTTATCCTGCTGCAAAATGGAATTGGCATAAATCTCCATTTTTTCAGCCAAATATTTGTAAAAAATAAAGCCAAGTATATAATCGCGGAATTCATCTGCGTTCATTTTTCCACGTAATGTATTGGCTATATTCCAGAGCTGTTGCTCTAATAATTTCTTTTGTTCTTCTGACATTTTGCAATAAGCTTTATTTGATTAGGGATTCTTAATCCTTAAGAAGGCACTAAAATAGTAAAGTTTGAACTTGTACACATTGAATCAATCCAAAAAAATGTGTAAAAATTAGATAAAAAAACTTTCAATTTCTTAAGAAGTTTTGTGTTCTTACGAACCATTTTTTACAGAATTTAAATAAACTCTCAATAAAATATTATTAGAGATAACTTTTGTACAGGTAAATAAGACAATGATTTAAACATAGATTACGGAAAATACGACAGCAATTATTCAGGCAAGTACCATTGAACAATTTTTTTGATGAAATCGGGAGCGTTATTAATATTTGGCAAAAAAATTATCTTATCCTCGTCAATTGTATCAACATAATTAGCTACATCACTAATGATTTCGGGGGAAAATCCATATCTTAATAGAAGAATATGTTTTTTGTTATTTGTATTATACCTAAATAATTCGATTATATCGTTCGCACGTAAATCATTACTCTTATCGAGATAAATTTCAAATGCTGCAATTAAGGTATCAGACAAAGAAAAAGAAATAACTTGATCCATGTAGTCATATGTGTCATAAACAATTGAATCATAGCTGATAGCTTCGTTTAGCGTTTCTGGAGCAAACAGTCCATAGGCCTTTTCAAGGCTACTATCAGGTAATTTGTTTGCCGGTTGAGAAAAATTAGCATACACATTTGTCGGGTTGTCTCTATTAGTAATTGAACTGTATCTCAGACCAACAATCTCACTGAATGAACGTCCTTGTGCTGCATGGAAAAATATATCTATTGCTTGATTAAAAACGTTTTTTTCGCCATGATATAATTGTCTTCCAAGTGAAGACTCATAAATCTGACGAAGTAAAAGTTTGGCAGTATCTCTATTTTGTTTATTTAAATGACCACCAATACTTGCTCGTAAATCATTTGGAATTCTATAAAATACATTTAAAAATTGTTTAGCATAGTCCATTACTAAAGGGGTTGACAATCGTTCAACCTTTGAAATAGGAATATTTTTGTCATCATCAAATGTGTTATTTTGAATTGCATCAATTAGCTCTTTTTGGTCATTTTCTTTTATTCCCGTTGGAGGATTTTCTAGTATGGACTTTTCGGTAAGTTTAAATGGTGTCAGTATTCGCTCAGAAAAAAGTTTGGCATTATTCGTAAACACATATCCATAATCGAATTTTTTGGACTCTGTAAGACGACCAGCCCTTCCAATCAAATTTTTGAATGCTAGGGCACGTTCATGCATATTTCCTTCAAATCTATTGTTTTCAAGCCAAACTATGTCGAAGGGCATGTTGATACCTTGGGCAAGTGTACTTGTCGCAAAGCATAAGGATGAATATTTACCTCGAATAAAATCTTCGATCAAGAATCTTACCTCTAGTGGTATAGAACCATGATGTATCACAACTCCTTTTCTTAGAAGATCAACCATATATGACACATGTCCAGGTTTATCTGCGCCAACAATATGACGGATATTTTTAATTATTTCTAATGCATTTTTATTTGTGACTTCCGGCAAACTGGAGATGTAATTTTCAAAACCTTCTTTGAAATTGCCTTTATAAATAGAATTTTTTGAAACATACACGAGAATAGAGTGACCATTAGTCATTGCAAAATTTCGAAAATCACCATCAAACTCAATATAGTTACTTTTTTTGTACCCATCATCGATATAAGGTGAGAAATAATAATAGTTATTGTTCTTATTAACAATGCACAATTTTCCAACAGAGCCATGAGTGTATGAACGCCCAAAGCTTTCGTCTGTAGAAAGTTGATGTTTTGAAAATTGAGCTTCTGGATTTTCGATGAAAGGATGAGCAAAGATTATCTTAGAATTTGGGAAATGTTTTTTTACCCTTCTTACTGAAATGTCAAAAGTGATTCCTCTACTATCTTCTTCAGAAATCTGAGCTTCATCGAAAAAGAAAGTTTGAACATTTAACCTGTCTTTAAATTTATAAAGGTCTTTTGACCGCTCAGGGGTCAATACAAAAATCCTCTTCAATTTACGTTCGTTAAATACCAGATCAACAAATGAAGAAATCATAACACTTTTATCATTTTCGAACTTCCGAGTCATTGAATTCACATACTCCGCAATTAAAGCTCTTGAAGGAACCACTACTACAGCATCCCCTTGCCCTTCTGCTAAAAAATCACGAATTGAATAAGACTTTCCTGCACTGGTTGGAGCAGAAATCGATATATACTGTTTATCGTCAATTGCTCGACGGATACTTGCCTGAATAGGTGTTAGGTTAGCACCATGTTTTTTTTGGTGTTCATTTCCAAAACCCTGCATTAAAAATGAATATAAGTTGCTAGGAGTGTTAACTTTGTAGAAGAGACCGAGAGCTGAAATAATTTTTTCCTCATATGCTTGAAAAACGGAAGGATGAAATTCTTTAAAATAGCTCAAATTTTCTAATAAACTTGAGTCTTTAGGTCCTTCGCAATGTATTTTATCAAGTAGTTCAGATAAGTCTTTTGCGGGATTTTTAGTGTTTTTAATTTCCTTTAAATTCATGGCTCACTCCTACTATATAAATATTTTTTGCTTTCGTCAAGTTTTCGTATGTTTTAGAGTTATCTAAAGCATTTTTAAATATTAATAATGGATTTACAGCGTTGATGGAAAATGCTAGAATAATTCCAAAAAGGTCATTATCTAAATTCGTTGCAGCGTCATTTCCAGCCAAGTGTTCCAGATGCACACCATCCATTAAATGTTTATTATTACCAATAAATCCATCTGCTTGGCCTCCTGCACCTGTAGTGTCACCTGAATTTCCACCATATGGATTTGATGAACCTGAAAACTTAGCTTCACCAAAGTTTATAATATTTTCCGAGCATACAGTATGAAAGTCAAAACCTTCGTTCTGTAAAACTTTAGGTTTCCAGAGTTCTGCTATAGGAATGGAACGATGTCCAAAGATAACTTCTAGAGCTTTTGAAGCTCCCATTGAAACCATAAGTTCGCCAAATTCACTTGAAACTTTGTCAGAGTCTACAGGTTTTTTAAAAACTTCAACTAGTAACCTAGCTGTTTCTTGTGCTGTAGTTTGATATGCACGACTTGCTCTGTTATCCAAATTAATAATCCAAGATTGGTCTAATACTTTTGTTGAAAGCTCAAGTGCCATTTTTTCTAAATCTGAAATGTTTATATGGCAAACAAAAATATTTTCGCTTCCAGAAATACTTTGGATCTCATGAAATGTTGACCCCCATTTTTCTTCTGAAAAGGTTTTAATATATGTAAGATCGGTACTCATTTCTTAATGCTATAGGGTACAATTGATATCATTTTTCCGTCAAATAATCTTGATAATACTTTAAAACATATATTTTTTAGCTACTACAAAACTCAACTTTTCAATTAATCATAAATGTCTGATCGTCTTCAATTTTTTATATAGCATTTTAAAAATATTATAACCTAGGAGGTGGTTAAGACCTTCTTAACTTAAAGGAGATTAGGAGACGTATTCTTAATTTCTCTCCTAATCTTTATCCAGTAAGTGAACTGTGAGATATTACAATTGCGTTAAAGCTGTTATTACCGAGGCGACAACAATCAGTAACCGAGTTAGCGTTCTTATGAACCGCGAGGAAACTTTTACTTTTACCTTGATTTTCATCATCTATTAGGTTTTAGTTAAGAATCACCTCCCTTAGTTATTTATCAAAGATAGGAAACAAAACATAAATTTCCAGTATTGATTTTTTTAGGTGAGTAACATTCTTCGCTTGTGAGATTTTGGAAGGTTTTTGCAATTTAGGTCAATACTTTTTTTTGATTTTTTCACAAATAAAAAAGTTAAATGAAACGAATTTCATTAAACGAAATGAGAATATTGTTTCCTGCTGATGCTAAAAATGAAAATGAAGTATTGTCAATGAGTAACAATTTCATAGGCATTAGATATAAAACAGTATTGTCAACTAAGCCATTTTTGTCTTTAAATTTAATAAAAATACCTGACTTCGGAAGGTGTTTTAAGCCCCCGGCAGGGCAAGTTGTTTTGAGGCACTGATCGAATTTCGAGTGCCTCAAAACACAACTTGCCGTGTTCTGGCGAACACAAGAATCCGCCCTGCGGGACGGATTAAAGTTAGCAGGGAAAAACGGCTTTATGCCGTTCTTGTTGCTACCCTCGAATTGATTTAATCATTCCAAATTTTAAAACAGGATAAGGTGTTTGAAACCAAGAATTGAATAGATGTGTGCGTTATCGAAATCTATTTCGATAATTAAAAAACAAGAATTGAATTTGGCAGCCATGAAGGCTGCCCGCGGTAATTTTCATTAATCTATTAATCAGAGGATTTATATTGCTGATAGGGTGTAATATTGCTTAAAACCAAACATTTGTGTTTCGGGAGTAATGATAAATGTTAAGAATATAAATTATCGGAACGGCAACGTATATATTTATGTATTCATGTATTTAAGTTTGAATGTTTCAACGCTTGGATGCTTTCATGCATTCAAGCGTGCAGGTATTCATGCAGTTATGTGTTCAAGTACGCAGGTATGCAGGTTTATTTGCTTGCTTGCCAGCAGGACTTCAAGCAATCAAGCATGCAAGTATGCAGCCAGGTTTATTGGTGTTCAGGAAGTTTAGTATTCACCAGTAGTTAAGTCTTGCCAATGAGAAGAAAAACAATATTTTTCCAAAGAAAACAGAAAAACAGAAAAAAGAAAAAGAAAGCAATTTTACAGGACGGGATGCAGGCAGACCAAAAGGAAACGGAATAAGTCCCGCAGGGTGGTTTGTGAGGTACGAGCAAGCCATTATGCCGTAAGCTTTTGGGCAGGCCAGCAACCCTGTCCTACCTTCGTTTTCTTTTTATTATTTGCTTTGAGCAAAATATATAAAACAACACTTCCAGCTTAATTAAAAAAATAAGCACAGAGTCTCGTCTTTTCTACTATTTTCAGAATGAAACTAAATCCAGTGATAGGGTTTGTCCTTACGGTTCAAGTAACAATACATTTCTTCCTTTTTGAGTTCGGGAAAAAATTTTAATGCACGGTCAATAGCATAATTAGGAAGGAAATAAATTTCGTCACGAACAGCTGTAATTACTTTTTCACGACCATAAAAACGGACGATTTCGTCAATTTGATCATGACCTCCACGCTCAATAATACGGGCGATTACCATTTTATATCCCCCGTCCCAGTCAATACTGTCGAATCTAAAATCCCAGAAGAATTTAGGGTGAAGATTAGGCATATGTTTAGCTGATGCTTTCATTGTTTTCAATAAGGTTAGTATCAAATATAAGCAATTTCTGCTGAATTACCTGCGAAAACCTCTCTTTTTATTAGAGTTAATCGGTAAATCCTGGCTTTCTGATTTAAATTTATATAAAGGATTTTTTACTGCCAGTTCCAGTCGTCTTTGGATTTTTTTCCAGCTCTGCTCTTTTTGTTTTAGTACATCTACGCCTTCAAAGGTGGTAATCTTGTCATATGTATTCAGACCTATTGAAGCCCAATATGGGTCTTTATCGTATTTTCTTTGATAAGCTTGAAGATAGAATTTTAAGGGCTCTTGTTCAAGCATAAAGTACATGTCGACAAAATCCTTGTATCTGTTACCGCTCTGATGAATTGCGTGTAGTTTCATTGCCCCAATGTCTTCATTGGAAATCATGCGGATTCCTTCAACTGTTTCCACAGAATTTAGAAGAGGGTAATCATGGGTAACAATATCGACTTTTATATCATCGATGTAGGTAAGAACGGTGTTCGGGAAGAACTGGCTTTCCTCTACATTTACACCGTAAGTATTATGCAGATATTTGAGCATCATCTGCGAATCAAAATCTTTTGTTGTAAAAAGATCTATATCCACCGATAAGCGGTGTCCTAATCGTAAGGCTAGCGCTGTACCACCGACCAGTACATGTTTTTTCAATTTTTCATCCTTCATAAGCCTTTGGAGTAGTTCCCACATCTCCTTTGTAACCGTTTCTTTGTAGAGCATAATTTTATATTTTCAGAAAAATTAATCCTGAAAATGCTCTGCATCTGCTTAGTGTCTTTGCATGGCATTATTTGTCTGTGGTTGCCTTTTGAATGAGCCCGTAATTGGTATGACAAGACGAATACTTCCAAGGGCTTCCAAGTATTTCCATATTTAATGCATGCTATGGACAATAATGTATTATTGGTTTTTAAATTCGTTTAAGTAATACATTTAGTTATGCACAATAAAGAAGAAATCAATTTTCGCAAAGGAGGGCGTCCTTTAAAAAAAGACCCAGCAGTTCATCGCTATTCCATTAGGCTTACTGCTGAAGAAAATGCCCGATTACTGACCCTTTTTGAAACATCGGGGATGTACGTAATGGCACACTTTATTACGGCTTGTGTTTTTCAAAAAACAATCAAGACGGTAAGGATCGATAAAGCGACGATGGATTATTATATGCGCCTGACTACCTTTCATAGTCAGTTCCGTTCGATTGGGGTTAATTATAATCAGGTTGTAAAGCTTTTATACAGACATTTTTCCGATAAAAAGGCAGCAGCTTTTCTATATAAATTGGAAAAACAGACGGCTGAAATGGCAGTATTGTGTCAAAAAATCATCATTCTGACCGAAGAATTTGAAACAAAACATCTTAAAAAATAAATTTTTTCAGCGTTTGGATATTTTTCGTGCCAAAAGCAGTCACTCAATTCCAAAGAATGTAAGAAGAAACAAGGCTACTCGATTGCTTTCTAAATTCATTGTGATGCTATGAGAACCGTAGTGTTATAACTAAGTTAATGATATGTGATATGGAAAGATTAACTAATGAATCGATTGATAATGATAGAATTATATCTGAAAAACTTGAAGAGTTGGAACGGGAGAAAGAACAAAAATTCGTAAGTTTAATGATTGAAATTATAGTGTCAATAACATTAAAAGAATTATATGAAGAGGGCGATTAGATATTTAAGGTTCAGTCAGCTAGGACAAAGTAATGGCTCGATTGAAAGACAAGAACTGTACACCGATCAATACCTGTTGCATCATAATATACAGTTGGTAGATTCATTCATCGACAGGGGTAAAAGTGCCAAGACTTTTGACCGTCCTGATTTTATAAAACTTCAAGCATTTATTGCCAAGCATTATAAATCGGTGGATTACCTGCTTGTAGACCAGCTTGACCGTTTTAGCAGGGATGCAGGAGAGGCTATGAATATGGTCAAGCAGTTCCAAAGAAAATACAACATCCAAATTGTCAGTGTAACAGAGGGTATCATATTTGACTATGAGACACCAGGGAGTTTTTTCAGGGCGGGCTTACAATTACTGCTTGCCGAAGAAGACAATATCAATAGAAGTATCAAAGTGCGTGGTGGACTCTACACTGCACGTGCTAAAGAAGGCCGCTTTTTGACGCGGGAAAAACCATTTGGTTATATCAAAGTTGGGGAAGGAAAACAGCGTCACCTTGAAATAAACGAACAGGAAGCAAAAATTGTCAAAACAATTTACGAAATGTTCCTCCGAGATGTTCCGTTGTATAAGATTAAAGAAATTGCCTATCAGGCTGGCTTTGACAGAAAAGGAAGCATGGCTATTGACCGTGTACTTGCAAATCCGGTCTATGCTGGGCTTGTCAGGGTTGAACCATTTAAAGATTTGCCGGGAGGGCTTTTTCCCGCTATACATGAGCCTATTATTGATAAAGTTTCATGGCAGTTGGTGCAGGGTAAAATGAAAAAACCGGATAAAGTCAAAGTGGTTATAGATGAGGAAATACCGCTGAGGGGCGTCGTAAAATGTCATTGCGGAGTACCCTTGACTGGAGCGCCTTCTCGTGGGAAGTCTGGTAAATACTTTTATTATTATAAATGCAAGCATTCAAAACACAACAACATAAGTGCAATAAAGGCACATGAACAGTTTTTAAATGCCTGTGATCTTATGAGTGTGCCGGAAAGACAAATTAAAGAAATAAGAAATGGGTGTTATGCTTCGCTTGAACAGGAAGTGAAAGTGAATAATAAAAGGGCATCAGAGAAAAAGCATGAACTGGAGGAAATTCAACAGAGATTAAATGTTGTGGAAGAAAAATGGTTTAAGGATGAAATAAATAAAGATACCTATCAGAGATGGTATTCAATATACAGTGATCAGATGTTAACCCTAACAGCTGCAATAGAAAGACTCAGTGCAAATCAAGGGAAAACTTTTGAGATTTTGGAAAGCAACCTTAATTTATTAGGCGATATCAGACATATCTATATAAAATCAGATACATTGAAAAAGCGCGAGTTTGTAAACATGGTGTTCGAAGGTAATTTATACTATGAAAAGGGTATCTATCGAACACCTACAATGTTGGATATGTTTTCTCATAATGCCAGTAAAATGGAGGAAAAAGGATATCTTATATACAAAAAAAAGAGGGAAATCCTTTCGGAAATCCCTCAAAGTGGGCGATGAGGGGTTCGAACCCCCGACCCCCTCGGTGTAAACGAGGTGCTCTGAACCAGCTGAGCTAATCGCCCTATTTTATTAGGCTGCTATCATTTCGTGATTGCGAGTGCAAATATACACCTGTTTTTCGCTTATGCAAAACATTTTGGAAGTTTTTTTGTTTTTTATTTTATAAAAAATAACAGTGTGTTAATTATTAGTGTTTTAAAAAATAAAAAAAATAAAGAAAAGAGCTTGTTGAACCAAGGATTGTACAAATTAACCATAGGTTTTAGTTTTATACTTTTAAATTAAATTTAAAATTTCTGTTTCCTGACATCTGACAACTGATTTCAAACCCCTAATTTTTTCCTGTACCATTTTTGGCTTCAATCCACCTTGACATATATTTTGTGCTCGTTAAAGTATGGTGCTGTAGCAAAGCTCCCATAAAATTATCCAAACGATGTTGAAGAAGGTTCGACTGTAAAAATTGGATTCTTGAAGCAAAATCTTTTTCGAATAATTTTTTGGAATACCGCTGATTAATAATTGCGATTGCGTTTTGTTGTGCCATTACCCAAAGTCCTTTGTTTTGGAACAGTTCTACAGCTGATTTTACGAATTCATTTACATCATCAGAGATAGTGCCATTCCAAGGAAGTTCTCCATGCATAGATTCGGAACCAATGGTCGTGGTGATACTGGGTGTTCCGCACAGCATGGCTTCAATCAGTTTTCCTTTTATGCCAGCTCCAAAACGCAACGGTGCCAAAACAATTCTGGCATTTTGTACGACTTGATTTGCATCATCAGCTCTGCCCTTAATAAAAAATCCTTCTTTAGGTTGATGAAGTTGAATGACTTTTTGCGAAGGATAAGCGCCGTAAATATAAAGTTCAGTGTTTGGAATTTGCTTTCTCAATAGTGGCCAAATGGTTTCTTTCAGATATAAAACTGCATTCCAATTGGGTTCATGCAAAAAGTTTCCAATAAAAACAAAGCCGTTTCTTTGTTCGAAAGAAGGAAGATTTTTAAAAGTATTCTCAGAAATCGGATTTAATAAAAAAGGCAAATAATAGAGTAAACTTTCGTCTATTTTGAAAGTGTTTTTCAATAACTCCATTTCATATTCTGATATCATTAATGCCAGATCACATCTCAAAATACTAGCGATTTCTCGTTTGGCAACTTCTTCTTTTAAAATGGAGAAAATAGTGAAATCTTGATTCAGTTTGAATGCTTTTTGCCTAGCGATTCTTAAGCAATGTAAGTCTTCGGTGTCTAAAATACGCAAAGCATTTGGGCAATTTTCAGCAACTCTCCAGCCAAATTGCTCTTCAATCATAAAACGATCAAATAAAACGACCGAAGGATTTAACTCTTTGATAAAGTCGTCAAAACTGGAACAGTTTAGAGTGATCGTTTTTTTGATTACTTTTAATACAGATAAATCGACCATAAAATCGCTATCCATGGCTGCACTGGCAAATATTATACTGAAACCTTGTTCTTGAAACTCGGTAATCAATTGTAACATACGACCGCCAGCTGCCGATGAATTTGGTTCTGGCCATACGGAGCCTATAATCAAAAGGTTTTGAATTTCTTTCATGGAAAAAGAATAACAATGCAAAATAATACAATTTGATTGGTTAAAACATCATTTGAAATAAAATTCACTAGAAAAACACTAATTTTGTAGCTTTAAAAAACACATCTGTTATGCTCGGACTAAAGTTGGCCACAGACCCTCGTTGGGTAAATATCGTAGAAGCAAATATTGAAGAAATTTTAACGGATCACGCTTGGTGTGAACAAAAAGCGGCTTCAAATGCTATTAGTTTAATAACCTATAATTCCGAGTTAGAGGAATTAGTAACGGAATTATTAGTGATAGCTAGGGAAGAATTGGAGCATTTACAATTGGTTCACAATTTGATAAAGAGTAGGGGATTGACATTAGGACGAGAACGAAAAGATCATTACGTAAATGAACTTTTTAAATTCATGAAAAAAGATGGTAGCCGTAAAGATGCTTTGGTAGATAGATTATTGTTCTCGGCAATGATCGAAGCTAGAAGTTGTGAGCGTTTCAAAGTGTTATCAGAAAATATAAAAGACCCCGAATTAGCCAAATTTTATAGAGATCTTATGATTTCTGAAGCGGGACATTATACTACATTTTTAGGCTTTGCTAAAAAATATACCGATAATATTGACGTTGATAAGAGATGGAAAGAATGGATAGAGTTTGAAACCTCTATTATTACGAATTACGGCAAGAAAGAAACGGTACACGGATAATCTTAGATGTATTTCTCATTTTGGTTTAATCTACCCCAAAAAAACATATGAAAACAGCAAACTATAAAGTAATAGGTATTAAAATTTTAAAATATACTGGTATTACTCTTGCGACACTATTGGCATTGATGTTTATAACGCCAATGATTTTTGCCGATAAAATAAAAGAAGAAGTCAAAAAAACGGCGAATAAACATCTAAACGGCGAATTAAATTATACCGATGCTGATGTTTCTTTTTTTACGCATTTTCCTTCGCTAACATTGACTTTAACTAAATTCAATTTGAATGGGTCTGTTCCTTTTCAAAATGAAAAATTAGTAAGCGCCGATGAAGTTGCCTTAGGAATCAATTTAAGCAGTCTTATTTTTGGAGAAAACATAAAGATTGATCAAATTTTTCTTTCTAATTCTTTGATAAATATAAAAGTCAATAAAAACGGAGAAGCTAATTATAATGTTTACAAATCGGAAGAAACAGCTCCCACTGATAAAGAAGAATCGGATACAGGTTTGAAATTAGAAAAAATTCAAATCACCAATAGCAAACTGGTTTATGATGACCAATCGACCAAAGTGAATGTCGATGCCACTGGTTTCAATTATCTAGGAAGTGGTGACTTAAGCCAAGCTATATTCGAGTTGCATTCGAAAGCCAAAATTAGTAAGCTGAATATCATTTATGAAAATGAACCCTACTTAATGAATAAAAAAGTAGATGGAGATTTGATTACTAAAATTAATACCAATTCATTGTCTTTTGTTTTTGAGCAAAACGACTTGTCAATCAATAATCTTTTGGTCGATTTTAAAGGGAAATTTGATTTCTTGAAAGATGGATATAATATCGATTTTATCATAAAATCAAACAAAAGTAATCTTCATGATCTTTTTACTGCTTTTCCGCCCAAATACATTACTTGGTTGAAAGACACAGAGCTAAAAGGAAATGTTGATTTGTTGTTTACTCTAAAAGGGAAATATATCGCTTCCCAAAATATGGCACCCGATGCAAATCTAGATTTCAAAGTAAAAGATGGATTTGTAAATTATAAAAAAAGTGCTTTCCCAGTTTCTAATTTAAACATGGATATTTCGGCCAAAGTGCCTTCGTTGAATCCAGATCTGTTAGAACTCGATGCTAGAAATCTTTCTTTGAATGTTGAAAAGAATTATTTGAAAACCAAATTAAAAATGAACGGACTAACAACTCCTGATATTGATATGGTTTTAAATTCTAAAATCGATTTAGAAAAGTTGAATAACGCTTTAGGGATTCCAGATATAGAATTAAAAGGAATGCTTGTAAGCGACTTGAAAGCCAAAGGAAAATACGATCAAAAAAATAAACTTTTCCCAAACGCAAGCGGAACTTTGAATCTTGAAAACGGATTTGTAAAAACACAATATTATCCAAATCCAATTACAAACATCAATATCGATTCTAAAATTAACAATCAAAAAGGAACTTTTGATGGTCTTGAGGTAGTTTTGAAACCAGCTTCTTTTTCATTCGAAGGACAACCTTTTATGGTACAAGCTGATCTGAAAAACTTTGACGATTTAAATTATGATATAAAAGCCAAAGGGACTTTGGATATTAGTAAAATATACAAAGTGTTTTCGCAAAAAGGATTGGATGTAGATGGTTTTATCAAAGCGGATTTGGAATTGAAAGGGATACAAAGTTATGCCGAAAATGGCAATTACAGTAAACTGTATAACAAAGGAACTCTGGAAATCCGAAATATACTAGTCAAAACCGAATATTTGCCTAAATCTCTTTTGATAAAAGAAGGGATCTTCAGATTCAATCAAGATAAAATGTCTTTCAATACTTTTCTAGCTTCTTATGGACAGTCGGATTTTAAATTGAATGGTTATTTGAAAAATGTTTTCAATTTTATTTCTCCTAAAAATGGAACTTTGAGAGGTTCGTTTAAATTGAATTCTCGATTTATTAATATCGATGAGTTTATGTCTAGTACTACAACAACTCCTGTTGCAACTACAACTCCAGTAGATGGAAAAACAGCGCAACCTGTAGCCTCAGAAACAGGTGTGATTTTAATTCCGTCTAATTTGGATTTGCAATTTTATGCCACCGCACATAAAGTTAATTACCAAGGACTTACTTTGCAAGATGGAAAAGGTGCTGTAAAAATGAGAAAAGGTAAATTGCTTATGCAAAATACTGGATTCAATCTTATTGGTTGCAATGTGACCATGAATGCGGCTTATCAGGGACTTACTCCTATGAAAGCTGTTTTTGAATATGATATTAAAGCTACTGATTTTGATATCAAAAGAGCTTATAATGAAATAGCCATGTTCAAAGAAATGGCTAGCGCTGCCGAAAATGCCGAGGGAATAGTATCATTAGATTACAAAATAAAAGGACGGCTAAATCAAGAAATGATGCCTGTTTATCCTTCATTAATGGGTGGAGGAGTTTTGTCTATCAAAGATGTGAAACTAAAAGGGATGAAAATGTTTAATGCCGTTAGTAAAACAACCGATCATGAGTCAATCAAAAACCCTGAATTATCGAAGGTAGATATTAAAACAACTGTCAAAAGTAATATTATTACTATTGAACGTTTCAAATTCAAATTTGCCGGATTTAGACCAAGAATTGAGGGAACTTCTAGTCTTGATGGTCGAATGAATATCAAAATGAGATTAGGATTGCCACCATTAGGAATTATCGGAATTCCGCTTACCGTTACAGGAACCAAAGACAATCCGAAAGTAAAGGTAGGGAAAAAAGGAGAGGATATCGAAGAGACTCAAGACACAGAATAATTTATTAGATCTTAAAAGCTCCCAATTTGGGAGCTTTTTAATTTTGACATTCTATATAAACAGGAGAATCAAAAAAATCTAGAACAGACATATTTCCATTTTGCCCTGATAACTTGTTGTAAGAACGAATTCGGGTCATTAAATTGTCGCAGTCATTAAAGTAAAATTGAATTTTAGAGAAAATTTCTGCCCGAACGTTGATTGATTTTGAGTTTTTTAAGTTGTCAAATTCAAGACCATCCAAAATAGCTCCTTTTTCGTCCAATATATATAAAACATATTTTGTTTTAGAGCTGTCTTCGTCATCATTTGGTATAGTGGTGAAAATTAATGTTTTTGAAATGGATTCTGCAAGAACGAAATAGCCAATAGATTCGTTTAATTTATTTATTTTATAAGTCTTGAATTTGTTTGCCCCTATTAAAACATAGTCAAAATCTTTAAACTTAATTTTGCCATCAATGTCAGAATTAGGGGATTTGTAATAAACCATCTTTTGTCTATTATCAATTTTAAATGAGTTTGGTTTTATGTAAATTTTTGTACCGTCATTTGTAAGTATAAAACTTTCTAAAATAGGCATAGAAAAAGTATTCATGCTAAGAAATAGCATCAAAAAGTAAAATTTTTTCATGAGATGTAGGTTAAATTAATTGGAGTAAAAATAGAGTAAGTCTATTTCTTTCGCGTTAATAAACCATGAACCTTAAATCAATAAAACGGCTAGTAAATGTTAAAAACTGATATTATTTTATCATTTAATTTAGGGGTAATTCAGCTACTACAAAGGTGCTTCCGCCAGCATAAATGAAGTCTTCTTTAGTAGCATTATTTTTGGCAGTTTCATAAGCTTCTGTTACAGAATTATATGTTTTTCCAATTAATGAAAAGGCTAAAGCTTGTTCTTGTAATAGGGATGCATTTAATCCGCGAGGAATATTGGGTTTGCAAAAATAATAAGTTGCATTTTTAGGGAATAAAGGTAAAACTTGGGTTAGTTCTTTATCATTAACCACTCCGAGAACTATATGTAAGTTGCTGAAGGTTTCTTTTTGAATTTGACTTAAAACAATTTCTAGCCCATTTTTGTTATGAGCTGTATCGCAAATGATTTTTGGATTTTCGCCCAATTGTTGCCATCGTCCTAATAATCCTGTGTTTTTTACAACATGAAGTAACCCAACTCTAATGTTTTCGTCACTGATTTTAAAATTGGTTTGCTCGTTTAGGATTTTAAAAGTTTGAATAACGGTTTTTTTGTTATGAATTTGATAGTCTCCAATCAAATCAGATGGTTGTGTTTCCGAAATCAAATCGGAAGCAAAATAAATATCGGCATTGTTTTCTTTGGCTTTTGCCAAAAAAACCAATTGGGTTTCAGGAGTGTATTCGCCTATAACTACGGGAATTTTGGGTTTGATAATTCCAGCTTTTTCTGTTGCTATCGAGGTCAAGGTATTTCCTAGAAATTGTACATGATCGAAACCAATATTGGTAATAACCGAAACTAAGGGAGTGATGATGTTGGTTGCGTCTAATCTTCCACCAAGACCTACTTCAATAATGGCAATATCGACCTTTTCTTTTGCAAAATAATCAAAAGCGAGTCCAACTGTCATTTCAAAGAAACTCATGTCATTGGCTTCAAAAAACAATTTGTGTTGCGCAATGAAATTACAAACAAATTCTTCCGAAATTTCTTTTCCATTAATTTTGATTCGCTCTCTAAAATCTTTTAAATGTGGCGAAGTATATAGACCAACTTTATATCCAGCTTCTTGCAAAACAGCTGCGAGCATGTGCGATGTAGAACCCTTTCCGTTGGTTCCAGCAACATGAATACATTGTAGTTTTTGGTGGGGGTTATCAAGATGATTTGCTAATATAGTAATATTGGTTAAATCTGTTTTATAAGCCGAAGCTCCCTGTAATTGATACATTGGGAGTTGGTTAAACATCCAATTAGTGGTTTCTTGATAATTCATAAAGTCTATAAATAATAAAAACTCAAAGATACTTGAGTTTTTATTATTTTGAGGTATGATTATTCGCCTAATTTAAAATTGACGATGATAAAGCCTGTTTGCGTTTCAGGCGCATTTGAGTCGGGTTGCCATTTGTATTTTTTGGCAGTTGCGATTGCAGGCTCAACAAGACAAGGATTGGTATTGGTGGTTCCTTTTGTGTATTTTGCCGCAATTACATTTCCGTTTCGGTTTACTGTAATTTGTACGACAACGGTTCCGAACTCGTTACATTTTTGAACTTCTTTTCCAGTTGCGCTTAGTTTACGACCGTTTAATCCCCAGCCTCGTCCACCGCCACTACCACCGCCAGAGCCGTAATAGCTATTGGCATACGGATCGCCTTTTGGGTCACCTTTGTCTCCGGCAAGGTTGTCATTTCCTTCACCACCAGTAGCTTTCCCATTAGATTTTGGAGCGTTTATAAGACTCGAAAGTGCATCGGTGGTGCTTTTGGAAGGTTTAGGAGTTTCGACTGTTTTTGGTTTTACTTCTTCTTTGGAAGTTTGCTGAGTTGGTTTTGTTTTTTTGGTTTCTTTCATGACCACCGCTTCTTCTATATCTTGAGATATTACTTCTTCATCACTTGAAGTTGTTGGTTGTGACGGAGCTTGTTGAGGTGATGATTGGATAGTCTCAGTAGGTTGGATATCTCCAGAACCAACTTCGGTTGTGCCAAAATTAATGGCGATACCATTTTCTGGCGGAGGATCCATATAAGTTAAGCCTAAATAGAAAAACAATAAAAACATGATTACAAACAAAATACTTGTAATGGCAAATGATTTTTTTTCTTCTTCTGTTTCTAAATATTTCATAACGAATAGTTCTTATGTATAAAATTATTTAGGTCTAACAGCTAAAACCACTTTGATTTGATTACGGTTTGCGATATCCAAAACGCTTACAGCTTTTTCTATAGGAACACCTTCTTCTGCTCTCAAAATGATGGCTTTGGTTTTATCGGTTCCAAAAATCGAAAGTAATTTAGGTTCTAATTCGGTTTCCGAAATCTTTTCTTTATCGATGTAAAATTGTAAATTTTTATCTATACTAACTGCTATATTTTTGTTGCTATCGGTTTTGCCTTTTGCTTTTGGTAATACTAAATCTAAGGCATTGGTGGTTACCATTGTCGATGTAAGCATGAAAAATATCAATAACAAGAACACAATATCAGTCATAGAGGACATATTGAATTCTGGAGTAACTTTATTTCTTCCTCTTAGATTCATAATTAGGATGGGTCATTTAATAAATCTAGAAAATCAACAGCATTGGCTTCCATCATGTGAACTACTTTGTCTGTTTTGACCACCAGGTGATTGTAGCCCACATAAGCAATAATTCCTACTACAAGACCCACAACTGTTGTGGTCATTGCGGTATAAATTCCTTCAGACAAGGCACCAACTTCAATTTGACCTCCTGAATTTGCCATTTTATGAAAAGCCATAATCATTCCCACTACGGTTCCAAGAAATCCAGTCATTGGTCCAGCACCCGAAATTGTGGCAAGCATGCTTACATTTTTTTCTAGTTTGTAAATTTCTAATTTTCCTGCGTTTTCAATAGCAATATTAATGTCGTCTAATGGTTTCCCAATTCTAGAAATTCCTTTTTCGATTAATCGTGCTACTGGAGATTGAGTTTGAGCACAAAGCATTTTGGCGTTATCAATGCGTCCGTTACGAATATTATCGCGAATTTGGTTCATGAAGTTGCTGTCTATTTGGGCAGCTTTTTTGATTGCCATCAGACGTTCAAAATACAAATAAAGGGCAACGAAAAACATTAGAAATAAGGAAAGCATTATGAGCTGACCAGATAATCCTCCGCTTGTTAGAAGTTCAATAATAGATAATGTTTTTTCAACAGGCTCGGCATTGGCCATTGTTTCTTTGGCAACAGATAGACTATCTGTTTGAAGTTGTAAACTCATATAAATTTGTCTTTTTATTGAAACGCTAATATATTACAAAAATTGTTAGTTTTTCGGCAAATTCAGGAAAGTCGGAACTTGTTAAGAAAAAATTAGCGTTTCAATAAAAGACTGTTTTTTATACTAATTGCTTCAGGGCAATTTCAAAAGAAGTTGCACTGATATTGGTTTTAGAAGGATTTAAAGTGTATGCTTTTTCGATAGCCTTTTTGATGGTTTCTGAAGTGTCTTGAAAAATGGCTTCATCGGTCATTTGTACTTTCTTTTCCATAAAATAAGCAAAAACTCTTGCCATTCCGCAGTTTGAAATAAAATCAGGAATCAAACTTACTTTGTGATCTACTGCTTCCATAATAGAACCAAAGAAAATTTCTTTGTCTGCAAACGGAACATTAGCTCCGCACGAAATTACCTCAAGTCCATTAGTAATAAGGCTGTCAATTTGGGTTTGAGTTACCAATCTTGAAGCTGCACAAGGAGTGAAAATTTCGGCACCAATAGTCCATATTTTTTGGTTGATTTCGTCAAAAGGAATCATATTTTCGGCAACCAATTTGTTTCCGTCTTTTGCAAGGAATAATGTTTTTATTTCTTCAAATGTAAAACCATTTTCATTGATTAATCCTCCATCTCTATCGATGATACCAATGATTTTAGCACCCAATTCTGCTAAATAAAATGCAGCTGCCGATCCTACATTTCCAAAACCTTGTACAATGGCTTTTTTGCCGTTTATAGATCCTCCATAAGTATTGTAAAAATGATGAACTGCTTCGGCAACACCATAACCAGTAATCATGTCGGCAACGGTATATTTTCTAGTCACATCTGGAGAGAATTTCGGGTTTTCGATTACTTTGATAACTCCTTGACGTAATTGTCCGATTCTATTGATTTTATCCGCTTCGGTTGGTTTAAAATGTCCGTTAAAAACGCCTTCTTGCGGATGCCAAACACCGCACTCTTCGGTCATTGGAATTACCTCGTGAATTTCATCTACATTCAAATCCCCACCTGTTCCGTAATAGCTTTTTAATAGAGGAGAAACCGCTTTGTACCAACGTTGTAAAACTCCTTTTTTGCGAGGGTCATTAGGATCAAAATTAATTCCAGATTTGGCGCCACCAATTGCTGGTCCAGAAACCGAAAACTTTACCTCCATGGTTTTTGCTAAAGATAAAACTTCATTCATGTCTAGCCCTTTTCTCATTCGAGTCCCTCCACCAGCAGCACCTCCTCTAAGTGAGTTGATTACAGTCCAGCCTTCGGCTTCGGTTTCTGAATCTTTCCAATTAAAAATGATTTCAGGTGATTTATTTTCAAATTTCTTTAGCAAATCTTTCATATTCTTGTGATATATTTATTTTTCACAAATATAAAAGCTTTTGTGAAAAATAAATATTTGTAGGTTTTAATTTATTTATAAAAAAAGTGCTTTTGAATCTTTGGATAGATTGCAAAAGCACTAATAAACTTGGGGTTCTTTGAACTAATAATTAGATTTTCAATTACTCCGTTAGGATTTTTTTTAAGTGTTTTAAAAAATACCTAATAAATTATTTTTTAAATCTTCATCAACTGGTTTATCACCTAGCCAAATTCCGAAGAAAACTTTTTTGAAATCAAATCCAGGAATTTTTCCTTTAAGTTGTTTGTTTTTGATAATCCACAACGAACTGTCTTTGGGGGAGTAAGTCAATTCAAAAACGTCTCCTTTGGTGATATCATCTGCTAAGAAACCTTTTAACAACTCCATTCTAGGTTTGAACTTTTCAAAATCTGCACCTGCTGATTTTTCAAAACCTGCATGTATTGCTCTTGTTAATTTTCCTGATGAAACCAATGCAGATGTAATTTCAATTCGGATAGACATTTCTAAATTGTCATTAATGATTTCTTTGGCGTTTTGGGATAACGGATTTAAATATAGAGCTTGAATATAAACTTCAACCCACATTTTAGATCTAGAACCTGCACCATTAAGTTGTAGTGTTTTGTTCTCAAACGTCATGGTTCTAGGAAGAGTTACTCCTTCGACTACAATTTGTTTTTGTGCATTTATTTCTGAAACGAATAGAGAAGAAATTATAAAAGTTAATCCTAATAGTATTCTTTTGGCAATCATAGTAGTTTTTATTTTTCGCGCAAAAATAGTTCTAAATTATTACAAATGACTTGTTAATAAGGCTTTATTTTGTTAAAAATTCAAATTATAACGTTTTCGCGAGTATTTAATGAATTTTTCTTAAAAGCATTGGTAAATAATAACTTACTTCTGTAGAATGAAAATACACAGTTTTTTAAATGTTATAAATAACTCCAGAACTATGATCGTGAATGGCTCCAGTAACACTTTGTAGAGCATTAACTTCTCCACGCATTTTTAAAACACCTAATAAGCCAAAAATTAAAGCTTCTTTGTATTCTAAAATTTTTCGGGATGGAATTATAATTTTCATTTCGGGTAAATGATATTGCATTCTTTCAATAAGAAAATCATTATAAGCACCGCCGCCAGTAACAAACATGCTTTGCTTTTTGTCTTGTGATTTTTCAAAATTATTCAAAGCGATTGCAATTTGAAAGGCAATATGTTCGGTATAAGTGTGTAATTTATCTTCAATAGAAATTGGATAACTCTGGATTATTGGTAGCACAATTTCTTTTACAAATTCAAAGCCTAATGATTTTGGCGGAGCTTTTTTGTAAAAGTCTAAAGCATTCAATTCGTTCAAAAGATTGTGGTTTAGTATGCCAGTTTTAGAAATTTGTCCTTTGTTGTCATATTCTTTGCCTAGAAGATTGGCATAAAAATTTAAAACAGTATTAACAGCAGAGATATCAAATGCAATTCTGATGTTATTTCTTTCGAATGAAACGTTCGAAAAACCACCTAAATTCATACAATACTCGTATTCTGAAAATAATATTCGATCTCCAATAGGAACCAATGGAGCTCCTTGGCCGCCCAATGCAACATCTTGAACTCGGAAGTTGCAAATAACTTTTTGTTGTGTCAAGACTGCTATTTCTGGTAAATTTCCTATTTGAAGCGTAAAACCATTATGAGGTTGATGCAATATTGTGTGACCATGAGAACAAATTGCATCTACGTTTTCAAGAGTGTATTTGTTTATGAAATTAACTATAATCGAAGAAAGCAATTCAGTATAATTTTTATTTAATTCTGAAAGTTGATTCTCGGAATAATCGACTGCAGTTTTTAAGATGGAAATCCAATCGGAACTGTACGGAACAGTTTCGCATTCTAGGATTTCAAACGACCATTTTTGATTTTTTATGTGGAATTGAATATGAGCCAAATCGACTCCATCCAGCGAAGTTCCTGACATCACTCCGATAACGTTATAGTAATCTTTTTTCATAGGTCAAATTTACAATTCAAAATTGAAAATTGTATATTTAAAAAATTATCTTTGAGAATATTTTTATAACAAAAAACAATCTTTATTTTAAATTATTATGAATTTTAATCTTACCGAAGAGCATTTAATGATACAACAAGCAGCCAGAGATTTTGCTCAAACTGAATTGTTGGATGGGGTTATTGAAAGAGATGAACACTCTAAATTTCCTGCCGAGCAAGTCAAAAAAATGGCTGAACTTGGTTTTTTAGGAATGATGGTCGATCCCAAATATGGAGGTTCTGGGCTGGATAGTGTTTCGTATGTATTGGCTCTAACCGAGATTGCAAAAGTAGATGCATCGGCAGCCGTTATTATGTCTGTAAATAATTCTTTGGTTTGTGCAGGATTAGAAAAATATTGTAACGAAGAACAAAAAATGAAATATCTCGTTCCGCTTGCCAAAGGTGATGTGATTGGAGCATTTTGTTTGTCAGAACCAGAAGCTGGTTCTGATGCTACTTCTCAAAAAACAACGGCCATCGATAAAGGAGATTATTACTTATTAAATGGTACCAAAAATTGGATAACAAACGGAGGTACTGCATCGACTTATATAGTGATGGCTCAAACCGATATTGAAAAAGGTCATAAAGGAATTAATGCTTTTATTGTCGAAAAAAGTTGGGCTGGATTTGATATTGGTCCCAAAGAGAAAAAAATGGGGATTCGTGGTTCGGACACACATTCCTTGATGTTTAATGATGTGAAAGTGCCAAAAGAAAATAGAATTGGTGCAGATGGTTTCGGATTTAATTTTGCTATGGAAGTTTTAAATGGAGGCCGAATTGGTATTGCCTCTCAGGCTTTAGGAATTGCAACGGGTGCTTATGAATTGGCTTTGAAATATTCGCAAGAGCGTAAAGCTTTTGGGAAAGAAATTTTCAAGCATCAAGCAATTGCTTTTAAACTTGCTGATATGGCTACTCAAATTACGGCAGCTAGATTGTTGTGTTTGAGTGCTGCTTCGCAAAAAGATGAAGGTAAAGATATTTCGCAATCTGGTGCTATGGCCAAATTATTTGCATCTCAAACAGCAATGGATGTGACAATTGAAGCGGTTCAAATTCATGGGGGTAACGGTTATGTAGCGGAATATCATGTGGAGCGTATGATGCGAGATGCCAAAATCACACAGATTTATGAAGGTACATCCGAAATTCAGCGTATTGTGATTTCAAGAACTTTAATAGCATAATGGATTGCAACATCCAAGATTCATGTCGAATTTTGAAATTCAATTCTAAAGTAAATCCAAATTTGAATTTTCGAGTTTGGATTTTTTTAATTTCAGTTTTGCCTTAGTACCTTGGCTGTTTAATTTTCTTAAAATGAAATTGCTTAAAAATATAAGTATTGGTTTTATTATCAGTTTTTTAGGTTCATTACCACTGAGCTATCTGAATATTGTTGGCGTCGAAATTTTGTCTGAGTTGGGGTTTTATGAGTTGATTTCGTATTTGTTTGGGATAATTATCGTTCAAACCGTTGTGGTTTATGTTACAGTAGCTTTTGCCAATCAGTTGATTGATAATAAGAAATTAATGAAAGCCATCGATTTTTTGGCTATAGTTTTTCTATTGGTATTGGCTTATTTGTTTTATGCCTATTCAGGACAGACCTTCAAAGAACGAGATTATTTGAAACATTATGTTCAGTATTCTCCAATTGTTATCGGAATGGTTTTGTGTGCATTGAATTTTCTTCAAATTCCCTTTTGGATCGGATGGAATTTGTATTTAATGAATGCTAAATATATTTTTCTGAAGCCTAAGTTGAAGCACTTTTATGTATTGGGAACAGCATTGGGAACTTTTTTTGGGATACTTTTAGCAGTAGAGACTTTGGAGTCATTATCACATCAATCCTTTTCTTTTTCAAAATATATCATGCCAATAGGAATTCCGTTATTCTTTATTGTTTTGGCGATTTTCCAGACTTTTAAGGTTTATAAAAAACACATTAGATAATTTGTAATCAAAATGGGATTAAATGCCTGAACAAAATAGCAGTTGTTTTTTATATAAATTAAAAAGGCAAAACTAATTTGTATGCATTTACAGAATATCATTTTTTTTAAATTATAGTTTTTTAACCGATTTGATTATTTTTGCGATATGAAAAATATTATTGTAACCGGTACGAGTAGGGGAATAGGTTTTGAATTGGCAATGCAATTTGCAAACGCTGGACATCAAGTGTTAGCTTTGTCAAGAAATAGCCATCCCGAATTACTTGCTCATAAAAATATTACTTTCCTTCCTGTAGATTTGGCTAGTGAAACCGAACTACAATCTGTTTCAGATTTTTTGGCTAAGACTTGGCAGAAAATTGATGCTATTGTTCATAATGCAGGAAGTTTACTATTGAAACCTTTTGTAGAAACGACACAAGAAGATTTTGAAAGCATTTACCGCGTGAATGTTTTTGGAATGGCAAATTTGACCCGTATTGGATTACCTTATTTGCAAAAAGGAAGTCATGTAGTTACGATAAGTTCTATAGGAGGTGTACAAGGAAGTTTAAAATTTGCAGGTTTAGCAGCTTACAGTTCAAGTAAAGGAGCGGTAATTACATTGTCCGAATTGTTAGCCGAAGAGTATAAAGAAAGAGGGATATCCTTTAATGTTTTGGCTCTAGGTTCTGTGCAAACCGAAATGTTGCAAGAAGCTTTTCCTGGTTATCAAGCACCACTTTCGGCAGATGAAATGGCTAATTATATTTTTGATTTTACACTTACTGGAAATAAGTATTTTAACGGTAAAGTACTATCGGTTTCCTCTACCAATCCTTAATGTTTTTAGAGTAAAAAAAAAAATTGGAGTAACAAATATCTGAAATTAATTGTCCGAGACACTTCTTAAATATTTGCCCGAGCATGCTGTAAAGCCAGTTTTTGATTTGATTGTTTCTAATCAAGTACATCTTAAAATTGTCAATGAAAGACAAACAAGACACGGTGATTACAGAAAAGGGCTAAGCGGGAAACATGAAATTACAGTTAATGCCAGTCTTAATCAGTATAGGTTTTTGATTACTTTAATTCATGAGATTTCCCATTTGGTTGCCTTTGAAAAATTTGGGCGAAACATAAAACCCCACGGCAATGAATGGAAATTCACTTTTCAAAGAATGATGATTCCATTTATTCGCCCCGAAATTTTTCCAAATCACTTATTACCTTTGTTAGCGAGGCATTTCAAGAATCCTTCGGCTAGTAGTGATACAGATACAACATTGGCATTGGCTTTAAAACAGTATGACAAGCCTAATGATAAAAATTATGTTTTCGAGATTCCTTACGGAAGTGTTTTTCGAATTTCGAATGGTAAAATATTTAAGAAAATTGCCGTTAGAACTAAACGGTATGAATGTTTAGAGATAAGTTCTGGTCGATTGTATTTGTTTAATCCAAATGCAGAAGTAGAACTATTAACAAATTAAATAGCTCGCTGTAGCTAATTAAAAAAGAATATATTTTTTAAAATGAATACAAATTACTACGCAATATTAATGGCTGGTGGAATAGGTTCAAGATTTTGGCCTGTAAGCACCAAAGAATTCCCAAAACAATTTCATGATATGTTAGGGTCTGGTGAAACGTTGCTTCAAAAAACGTTTAGCCGATTATCTCAAATTATTCCAAAAGAGAATATCTTGATTTTAACTCATGAGAGTTATAATAGTTTGATTTTAGAGCAATTACCAATGATTAATCAAGGTCAAATTGTTTTAGAACCAGCTATGCGAAATACGGCTCCTTGTATTTTATATGCTTCTTTAAAAATAAAAAAACTCAATCCAAATGCAGTAGTAGTCGTTGCACCAAGTGATCACTGGATTGAAGATGAAATGCAGTTTGTGGCCAATTTGCAGAGATCTTTTGATTTATGCGAAAGAGAAGATTCGCTGATGACATTGGGAATTTTACCCACATCACCTAATACAGGTTATGGATATATTGAGTTTGATAAACTAGATAGTCGTTCTATCAAGAAAGTGGTTCAATTTCAAGAAAAACCAGATTCTAAAACCGCAAGACGTTTTATTCAAAGTAGAAATTATTTGTGGAATGCCGGGATTTTTATTTGGAGTGTACAATCGGTTTTGAAATCTTTTGAAGAATTTCAGCCAGAAATGTTTACTCTTTTTATGAATGGATTTGAAGTTTACAATTCGGATAAAGAACAAGCATTTATTTTAGAAAATTATCCTAAGTCAGAGAATATTTCTATAGATTATGCCATTATGGAAAAAGCCAAAAATGTGTATGTTCTTCCAGCAACTTTTGATTGGAATGATCTTGGAACTTGGGGATCATTACACGAGAAATTACCAAAAGATGATAACAATAATGCAGTTGTAAACGCCTCAGTTTTGTTGCAAAACTCTTCTAATAATATCATTAGAACTGGTGTAGGAAAACAAGTAATTGTTGATGGTTTGGATGATTATATTATTGTTGATAAGGATTCTGTGTTGTTGATTTACCCTAAAAGTAAGGAGCAAGAAATAAAGGGTATCGTTTCTCAGTTGAAATAATTAGAGGAAGGGATCTAACTCATCAAAGTAGTAAAAAGGCTGTCTATTGACAGCCTTTTTAAATATTAAATCAATCCAGCGCGTTTTAGCAATGCATCTGGACTTGGTTCTTGCCCTCTAAAACGTTTGTACAATTCCATTGGAGCTTCGGTTCCTCCTTTTGAAAGAATATTGTTTTTGAATTTATCAGCAACTTCTTTATTAAAAATTCCTTTTTCTTGGAAATAAGCAAAAGCATCTGCATCCAGTACTTCTGCCCATTTGTAGCTATAATAACCTGATGAATAACCTCCTTGAAAGATATGAGAAAATGCTGTACTCATTGCGTTTTCTTGTACATCTGGATACAATTGTGTTGAAGCGAATTGTTCTGTTTCGAAAGCTTTTAAATCAGTAATATTGGTAGGGTCTTGTCCGTGCCAAGCCATATCTAGTAGTCCAAAACTTAGCTGACGTACAGTTGCCATTCCTTCAAGGAAACTAGCACTTTCTTTAATTTTTTCAACATATTCTTGAGGGATAACTTCTCCCGTTTGATAATGATGAGCAAATAAAGCCAAAGCTTCTGGTTCGTAACACCAGTTTTCCATAATTTGACTTGGCAATTCTACGAAATCCCAATAAACAGAAGTTCCTGATAAATTGGGATACGTTGTGTTTGCTAAAATTCCGTGTAATCCGTGACCAAATTCATGGAAAAGTGTAGTTACTTCGTTAAATGTCAAAAGAGAAGGTTTAGTCTCTGTTGGTTTTGTAAAATTGCATACATTAGAAATGTGTGGTCTTTCGTTTTTACCATTCTTGATATATTGCGATTTGAATGAAGTCATCCAAGCTCCATTTCGTTTCCCCTTTCTAGGGAAAAAATCAGCATAAAACACAGCGACCAGTTCGTTGTTTTGATTGGTAACTTCGTATGTAGTTACTTCTTCGTGGTATTTGTCGATATCAAAAACCTCTGTAAATTGTAAACCGTACAATTTTCCAGCAATGGTAAAAGCTCCATTTAAAACTTTTTCCAATTGAAAATATGGCTTTAGTTTTTCGTCATCTAGATTGAATAATTTTTGCTTCAATTTTTCTGAATAGTAAGCACCATCCCACTTTTCTAGACGATCAATTCCATCCAAATCTTTTGCAAATTCGGTTAAAGTTGCAAATTCTTTTTCGGCTGCTGGCTTTGCTTTGGCCAATAAATCATTAGAAAAGGCTAGCACTTTATCTGGTGTTTGTGCCATACGTTCTTCAAGAACAAAATGAGCGTGTGTTTTGTATCCTAAAAGATTGGCTCTTTCAAAACGTAGCTTTGCAATTTTTAGGACTATTTTTTGGTTGTCTAATTCATTGTTTTGAAAACCTCTAGACCCAAAAGCTATCGCTAATTTTTTGCGCAGTTCACGATTGTCTGCATAGGTCATAAACGGAATGTAACTTGGGTGGTCTAATGTAAAAATCCAACCTTCTTTTCCTTCGGCTTTCGCCAATGAACTTGCTGCTTCAATCGTGCCTTCTGGTAAGCCTGCTAAGTGGTTGTAATCAGTTAAATGCAATTCAAAAGCATTGGTTTCGGCCAATACATTTTCGCCAAATTGTAAGCTCAATGTTGCTAATTCCTTGTCAATTTCTCTTAAAATATTTTTTTGATCTTCGGCCAAATTAGCTCCGTTTCTTGAGAAACTTTTGTATTGTTTATCGAGTAGCGTAGTTTGCTCTGGATTCAGATTTAATGAATTTTTTTGATCGTAAACAGTCTTAATTCTCGAAAATAAATCAGCATTTAGGGTAATGTCGTTTCCAAATTCGGACAATAGAGGCGAAACTTCTTGAGCGATTTTTTGCATTTCATCACTGGTTTCGGCCGAATTTAAATTAAAAAAGATATTAGAAATTCTGTCCAACGTATCTCCGCTAAAGGATAATGTTTCGATTGTGTTTTCAAATGTTGGATTTTCAGGATTGGTAACGATAGCATCAATTTCGGCTTTTGCCAAAATGATAGCTTCTTGAAAGGCTGGTAAATAATCTTCGTTTTTTATTTTAGAAAAAGGAGCTGTGTCCAGTTTAGTGTCAAATTTCTGAAGTAATATATTCATGATGGAGTGATGTTTTAATTCAAATAAATGATTTTGTTGTTGTTTTGTCGTGGTTCATTCTAAAAAAAATACAGGAAAAAATTGTTAAATTTTCCGCTATTTGTTGTTTTGTCGATTTTTTGTGTACTTTTGTCGGCGAATTAGTTTTTTAGAAAATTAATTTTGCCGAAAACAAAACTCTTTTTGTCCCCAAATCAAAATAGAAATTATATTGATAGTTTTAAATTTCCACAAGTTTAAATCTGCAATATCAAAAAAAAGCTCCACTTTAGGAGCTTTTTTTTATTTGTTTAAATTCTCAGAAGCTTTGTTTACGGCTTCTTTAAGTTCTTCTTTATAACTAATAATTTTTTCTAGAACAGTTTGGTCGGCACTTCCAATAATTTGTGCTGCAAGAATTCCGGCATTTTTAGCTCCGTTTAGAGCTACAGTTGCAACAGGAACTCCGCCTGGCATTTGTAAAATTGAAAGGACAGAATCCCAACCATCAATTGAGTTGCTTGATTTTACAGGAACCCCAATTACAGGAAGTGGGGACATCGAGGCCACCATTCCTGGTAAATGAGCCGCACCACCAGCACCAGCAACAATTACCGAAATACCACGGTTGTGGGCATTTTTACTAAAATCAAATAATTTCTCTGGCGTTCGGTGTGCCGAAACGATATCTACTTCCGTTTCGATTCCGAATTCTTTTAATATGTTGATGGCATCTTGCATAACTGGCATGTCAGAGATGCTTCCCATGATGATGGCTACTTTGCTCATTTTTATTTTTATTTAAAGATTAAATGATTGAAAAATTTAAAAATTAGTGTTCAATCTTTAAATTTTTTTAATTATTTCGAAATTACTTTAATAGTATTCTTCACTTCCTGTGCAATTCGTCTTGCCTCGGTCATATTTTCGTTTACAATGGTCATGTGTCCCATTTTTCTAAAAGGGCGGGTTTCTTTTTTTCCGTAAATATGTGGGGTAACACCATCCCATTCTAAGATAGTTTCGATGTTTTTGTAAATGACATTTCCAGAAAAACCTTCGGCGCCAACAAGATTCACCATGATTCCGGCCACTTTACTATCTGTGTTTCCAAGAGGTAAATCCAAAATGGCTCTCAAATGATTTTCAAATTGCGAAGTATAACTGGCTTCAATGCTATAATGACCAGAATTATGTGGGCGAGGAGCTACCTCGTTTACCAATATTTCGTCGTCTTCGGTTTGGAACATTTCGACAGCCAAAAGACCAACATGATTAAATTGCTGCGAAACATTTAGGGCAATAGCTCTAGCTTTATCGGCAACTTTATCATCGATTCGAGCAGGACAAATCACATATTCTACCTGATTGGCCTCTGGATGAAATTCCATTTCGACAACTGGATAGGTTTTGATTTCACCTTCGGGATTGCGACAAACAATAACTGCCAACTCGTTTTTGAAAGGTACCATCGTTTCGGCAATGCATTCTACATTTGGTAAATGCTCTAAATCTGATGTCTGTCTGATGATTTTTACTCCGTTTCCATCGTACCCAAATTCGGTACATTTCCAAACAAATGGAAGTTGAATGTTAGAATCGACTAAATCAACAACTAAGTCTTTCAAAGAAGCGTATCTTTTGAATGGTGCAGTTGGAATGTTTTTTTGGGTATAAAAATCCTTTTGAACACCTTTGTTTTGAATAAGTCTCAACGTTTTTGGCGAAGGATATACTTTTTTACCTTCGCTTTCTAGCTTTTCTAGAGCCTCAAGATTGACCAATTCTATTTCAAAAGTTAGAACGTCAACTTTTTTCCCAAATTCATATACCGTTTGGTAATCCATCAAATCCCCTTGAAAAAAGTGATTACAAGCTATTTTGCTTGGAGCTTCATTACTAGGATCTAAAACATAAGTTTGAATGTCAAATTTTCTGGTGTCAAACAAAAGCATTTTGCCAAGTTGTCCTCCGCCTAGAATTCCTAATTTAAAATCAGAAGAAAAATAATTCATTTGTTGTAGTTGTTTTTTTAAACGGTCAAATGCAATCGCTTCGCTCGTGTCATTGTGATTGTGTTTACTTTGTTTACTAAGCACATTGCTTAGAGTTTGCAAAGATACTTTTTCCTAATCGATTAGGAAAATGCTATTTTATTTTCTTCAAAACTTCTTTGGCAACAGCCTTATACGCAGCACTGTGATCAGCAAAATCTTTGGATACAATAGTTTTTAGTTCAGGATGAATCCAATCAAAATGATTTCCTAAAAGAAACAAAGTACGAATAGAATAGGCTTTTGGAGCTACTTTTACATCATTTATGAGCCAGTCAAAGTTGGTTTCGATTAGCAATTCTAAATGATTTTCCGAAAGCTGAATGTTTTTTTCTTTAAAATGAGATATTACCAAGAGCTGGCAAATTTTGGCAATTGGTCTAATCGCACTATCATTTGTTAGCACATTGATATTGTTACAAAAGAAATCCAAATGCGGTTGTAACCATTCTAATTTTTCATAACATACCAATTCTAAAAGCCAACACGCTTTCGAATGATTTTTATCCGAAACTTGAAAACAAAGCTGTAGTAGTCCAAGAAAAAGGCCTTGATTTTCGATTACTTCATTGGCTATTTCTTGCCTGCTGTCTCTATATCCCGTGACCGAACCGATTTTTTTTCGAAATTCTAAAGGTATCATATCCAATATTTGATTGAAAAGTACGAATCAATTGTCAATTGTCAAAAGTGAAATCCCTATCTTTGTCAAATATTTATAAAAACAAAAAAAGTGATACAACTTCGCGACAAACAATTTGTTCCGTTTATTTCGGCTCAAGAGATAAGCTTTGCTATTGAAAGAATGGTTGCACAGATAGAAGATGATTTTTTTGACGAAATACCAGTTTTTATAGGTGTTTTAAATGGCTCTTTTATGGTTGTGTCTGATTTTTTAAAATTATACAAGAAACCCTGCGAAATCTCTTTTATCAAATTGGCTTCTTACGAAGGGACAAGTTCGACCGAATCAGTAAAACAATTAATCGGTTTAAATCAAGATTTGACAGGAAGAACTGTCATCATTCTCGAAGACATTATAGATACAGGAAACACAATAGTAGAACTAAAAGAACTGTTCAAAAACCAAAATGTAAAGCATTTAAAAATTGCAACACTTTTTTTCAAACCAGACGTCTTTAAAAAAGACTTGAAAATAGATTACATCGGAATTCGGATTCCAAACAAGTTCATTGTTGGGTTTGGATTGGATTACGATGGGTTGGGTCGAAATTTACCCGAAGTGTATCAATTGAAGGAATGAAGATTGAAAAATTCAAAGATTGAAAATTTAAAGATGAATTGCTTTATAAGTTTCAGTTTTAGTTTAAATATAAATAAAGAAGACTAATAAAAATTTATTGACAAGGACTAGAAATCTTACGATCTTTAAATTTTTAAATTTTTAAATTAAATTTATGATCAATATTGTTTTATTTGGAAAGCCAGGAGCAGGAAAAGGAACTCAGGCAGAATTTTTAAAAGAAAAATACAAATTAGCACACATTTCAACTGGAGATGTTTTTCGTTACAACCTGAAAAACGACACTCCATTAGGTAAAGAAGCACGAGTGTACATGGATGCTGGAGATCTGGTTCCAGACGAATTAACTACCAAAATGCTTATTGCCGAAGTAAACAAAAATTTAGATGCCAACGGAATCTTATTCGACGGATACCCAAGAACAATCTCTCAGGCCGAAGCACTAGATGCGTTTTTGCCAACAATAGGTTCTAGCGTAGCTGCAACGATCGCACTAGAAGCTGATGATAATATTTTAGTAGCAAGATTACTTGAAAGAGGAAAAACAAGCGGTAGAGTTGACGATCAAGACGAAGACAAAATTAGAAACCGTTACCAAGAATATAACGAAAAAACAGCTCCACTTATCGGATATTACCAAAATCAAAACAAGTATCACGCTGTAAACGGAATAGGAACTATTCAAGAAATTACAGAAAGACTTACATCGGTTATCGATACTTTATAGGAGCAATTTCCAGCTGTACGTTACAAGGCACAGCCATATAATAACTATTTTTCTATGTCATAAAAGGAACTTCCGGTGGTCGTTCTTTTATGACAAGAAAAATTAGTTTTTTATAGCTATGCGCTTTCCACTTCCATCTGGGCTAATCAAAAGGGTTTGATAAAAACCAATATATGAACCAACAATTTAAACATTGGAAATCGTAATCATATTTTTTCTAATACTCTTAAATGGTGTTTTCTCCATGTCCGAGATCGCATTGATATCGGCCAGAAAAAACAGATTGGAATCCGCCGCCAAAAAAGGGAATAAAAATGCTCAAGTGGCTTTAGATTTAGCCAATTCGCCCAACAAATTTTTGTCAACTGTCCAAATCGGAATCACACTTATCGGAATACTTACCGGTATTTTTAGTGGAGACAAAATAACAGCCGATGTCGAAGCATTCGTCAAAAGTTTTGATGCATTGGCACCATTCGCACATTCTATCGCTGTTGGAATTGTGGTGGTGATTTTGACATTTTTTTCTCTAGTATTAGGCGAATTGTTACCAAAAAGAGTTGGTTTAAATTACCCCGAAAGTATTGCCAAAGCGGTGGCTGTACCCATGAGAATCATATCCGTAATCACCGCTCCTTTTATTTGGTTGCTAACAACTTCGACCGACTTTTTATTGGATATTTTTCAAATAAAACCAACAGCTGATGGCAAAGTTACCGAAGAAGAAATCAAGGCCATTATCAAAGAAGGTACCGAAGTAGGAGAAGTTCAGGAAATAGAACAAGACATTGTAGAACGCGTTTTTCATATCGGAGACAGAAAAATCAATTCTTTAATGACACATCGAAAATCAGTCATGATGTTACCTTTACATGCCGACAAAGCAAAGGTTAAAGAGTTTATGTTAAAGGAATTACATTCTGTTTATCCCGTTTATAACGAAAATCATGATGATATTGTTGGAGTTGTAAATCTGAAAAATATTTTTGCCAATATTGATAACGAAAATTTCAATTTGACCGAAATTATGACAGAAGCATCATTTATGATGGAACAAACCACAGCCTATAGAGCGTTGGAAGAATTCAAAAAATCAGGAATTCATTACTCATTGGTTTCAGATGAATACGGTGTTTTTCAAGGGATAATTACGTTAAATGATATCTTAGAAGCACTTGTAGGGGATGCATCGGATTTTTATAAAGACGATTTCAAATTAATAGAAAAAGAAGACGGTACTTGGATGGTAGATGGACATTATTCACTTCACGACTTCCTAACCTATTTCGAACTAGATGATTTGATAAATGATTACGAAGTAACCACAGTAAGTGGTTTAATAATGACCGAATTGGCTCATATTCCAAAAGAAGGAGAAAAATTGATTTGGCAAAAATTTGTATTGGAGGTTATCGATATGGATGGAGCTAAGATTGATAAAGTTTTGGTGAAAGCCTTACAGGTTTAAAGTTTAATGTTTAAAGTTTCATGTTATTATGAAAACTTTGAACCTTAAACAAAAGAAACCTTAAACAAAAAAAAGAAAAAATGACAGAGGGAAATTTTGTAGATTACGTAAAAATATATGTTTCATCCGGAAAAGGAGGAAAGGGATCTACGCATTTGCATAGAGAAAAATTTATTGAAAAAGGTGGGCCAGACGGAGGTGATGGCGGACGAGGCGGACATGTTTATCTAGTAGGAAACAAAGGACTTTGGACACTTTTTCACTTAAAATTTGCTCGTCATATCAAGGCAGGCCATGGTGGTGATGGAGGTTCTGACCGAAGTACAGGTGCCGATGGCGAAGATAAATATATCGAAGTTCCGTTGGGAACTGTCGTAAAAGATAAAGAAACAGGAGAGATTTTGTTTGAAGTTACTGAGGATAGCGAAAAGAAAATCCTAGCCAAAGGTGGTAAAGGAGGTCTTGGAAACTGGCATTTTAGAAGTTCGACTAATCAAACACCACGATATGCACAGCCTGGATTACAAGGAGTTGAGATGGATGTAATTTTGGAGTTGAAAGTCTTAGCCGATGTAGGTTTGGTAGGTTTTCCAAATGCTGGAAAATCAACTTTGTTGTCAGTTCTAACTTCAGCAAAACCCAAAATTGCTGATTATCCGTTTACAACCTTAAAACCCAACTTAGGAATTGTTGCCTACAGGGATTTTCAATCGTTTGTAATTGCCGATATTCCAGGGATTATTGAAGGAGCTGCCGAAGGAAAAGGGCTAGGGCATTATTTTCTTCGTCATATAGAGCGTAATTCAACTTTGTTGTTTATGGTTCCCGTAGATACCCCAGATATTAAAGCAGAATACGATATTTTGGTAAATGAGCTAACAAAATACAATCCGGAAATGTTAGACAAAGAAAGACTTTTGATTATTACCAAATGCGATATGCTAGACGAGGAATTGAAAGCCGAATTGAAAGTGCAATTAGATCAAGAATTCAAAGATGTTCCTTATCTGTTTGTTTCTTCTGTTGCCCAACAAGGACTAACCGAATTGAAAGATAAGCTCTGGAAAATGTTGAATGATTAAAAAATAAATGCACATGCAGTGAGGTTGCACAGCTTCTCTACAATAACAACAATAAATATGATAAAAGGTGTCCTAACAATAGGGCACCTTTTTTGGTTTAGAATATACAATCTATGGAAAAGGGTGGGTGGGAATCGGAATAGGGGTGATATGTGATAAATTCTTAATAAACTATTAAAAATCATTAGTTATGTTTAATTTAAGATCGGTTTTTTGGGTTGTAATTATGAAAATGAATTATCTTCGTGTCACTAATTCAAAATATTTATGAGAAAGATAATTTTAATTTTATCCGCATGCTTTTTAGCATTTCCGGTAAGAGCCGACGAAGGAATGTGGTTCTTGATGTTCATTGAGCGACTCAACCATAGAGATATGGAAAAAATGGGCTTGCAACTGACAGCCGAAGAAATTTACAGTATCAATCACCACAGCTTGAAAGATGCTATTGTACAATTCAATGGAGGTTGTACCGCCGAAATTGTTTCTAAAACAGGTTTGGTTTTAACCAACCACCATTGTGGATATAGCGCCATAGCCGAACTTTCGACTGCCGAACAAAACCATTTGAGAGATGGTTTTTGGGCCAAAAGCCCTTCGGAAGAATTGAAACCCAAATCGCTTTTTGTTCGTTTCTTTGTTCGTATGGATGATGTTTCCAAAAGAATTTTATCAAAAGTAAATGATAAAATGACCGAGGAAGAACGAAACAAGGCTATTCAGAAAGAAATGGCTTTAATCGAGCAGGAAAATAGCGAAGGTGGGAAATATGTGGTTTCGGTGCGTCCTTTTTTTCAAGGAAATGAATATTACTATTTTGTGTACCAAGATTATACCGATGTTCGTTTGGTAGGGACTCCTCCTGAAAGTATCGGAAAGTTTGGAGGTGATACCGACAATTGGGAATGGCCACGTCAAACCGGAGATTTCTCGATGTTTCGTGTTTATGCCGACAAAGAAGGAAATCCAGCAGCCTATTCTAAGGACAATGTGCCTTTGCAACCTAAACATTATTTACCAGTAAGTATCAAAGGGGTTAAAGAAAATGATTTTGCCATGATTTTGGGGTATCCAGGGCGTACCAACCGTTGGATGCCGGCAGGAGGAATCGAACAAAATGTGAAATATGCTTATCCTGCTTGGGTTGAAGGTGCTAAGATAGGGATGGATCAAATGAAAAAGTATATGGACAAAGACGTAACTGTTCGTTTGAATTATGCGTCAAAATATGCTTCGACAGCAAACTATTGGAAAAATCGTCAAGGGATGATTGATGCGCTTTCTAAAGCGGGTACTGCAAAAACAAAGGCCGAGCAAGAAGCAAAATTTGATGTTTGGGCTAATAAAAATGAAAACAAAGAGAAATACGGAACAATCGTTTCTACTATCAATACCTACTATTCTGAAACGAATTTGAAGTCTCGTCATGATAATTATTTGATGCAAATGTTGCGTACCTCTACTTATGCTTTGGCGCCAGGAAGCATTGGTGATGCTTTGATTGGATACAGCAAAGAAAATGATGCCAAAAAAGCAGAGATGTTACCAAAAATAAGTGCTACTATTGAAGGACAATATGGTAAGTTGTATGAGCCTTTGGAAAAAGATGTTTTAATTGCTCAGTTGAATTTATATGCTTCAAAAGCGGCTGAATATGGCCTTGCTTCTGAAGTTGCTAAGATGAAAGCGGTTAACAACGGTGATTTTACTGCTGATGTAGAAAAAGCGGTGGCTTCAAGTATTTTTGCATCCAAAGCTACTTTAGAAGCATTTATTAAAAACCCAAATGCAGACGCTATAGCAAAGGATCCTTTGTATATTTTGTCTAAAGATTTGTTGGCAAAATACCGTGCTAAATCGGATGAACAAACTAAACAAGCAGATAATTTTGAAAGAGCTTACCGCGAATTGGTTGAAGGATTAAGAACTTCAGGTTTGAATTCTATCAAATATCCAGATGCTAATTCTACTTTACGATTGACTTACGGAAAAGTTCGTGCTTTACCAAAAGACAAACGTAATGAGGTTAAGATTAACAACTATACCGATATGACGAGTATGGTAAAAAAATACAAAGCCGGTGATGCTGAGTTTGATTTGCCTTCCCGTTTGTTGGAATTAAACAAAGCCAAAGATTTTGGTCAATATGCTGATAAAGCAGGGTATATGCCAGTCAATTTCTTGACCGATAATGATATTACAGGAGGAAATTCGGGATCGCCAGTTCTTAATGGTAAAGGAGAATTGATTGGTTTGGCTTTTGATGGAAATATCGAGGCAATGGCTGGTGATGTAATTTTTGATTCTAAATTGCAAAGAACCATAAATGTTGATATTCGTTACGTACTTTGGGTTATAGACAAATATTCTGGAGCTCAAAATATCATTAACGAAATGACGATTACGAAATAATCCGATTGTTTTTTAATAAGTAAACCTAACAGATATTTTAAACCTGTTAGGTTTTTTTGTTTTATAACCTGAACTCGATAATTAATTCCAACAGGTTGATTTATAGGGTTGTGTTTGTTAATTGCATCTGGCTTTAGCCAGATGTTAGAAAGAGCTAATAACATAGGCTTTAGCCGAAATAATCATACTAATATTTGACTAAAGCCTAATTATATTGCTTTTATTAAATAGGACTAAAACCCTATTCTATTGAGATTGGGCATATAAATAATAATCGAGCTTAGGTTTATACCAAATCTTCGTGATAAGTATCAAAGAGGTAATCTAAAGTTTCCGGAATATTGTTGGCTTTCATGGTTGGGTATTTTGTTTTAGACTCCAGCCAGTTTTCGATTATTAAATGAAAATCATTACCTACATCATACAATACTGGAACCCCTAGTTTTTTTAATGCTGCCGAGTTGCATTCTTGCTCATAATGTTCCCGAATGGGGATACTCAATATCTTTTTTTCTAGAAATAAAGCTTCTGATGGAGTTTCGAATCCACCACCGGTAATTATTCCTTCACAGTTAATCAAACTTTTATTAAATAATAATTGATTGATAGGATAGTAAGTGATGTTTTTGTCGGTGTGTTTGGTTGTAATGCTATCTAAAAACCAATGAAATTTTAAATTTGGTAGCTTGTTAAAAGCATTTTCTAAACAATCTTGTTGAAACGAAGGGAGGTAAACTGTGATGTGTCCTTTGTTTTTGGGATTGGCATTTACTATTTCATCTTTGATCACAGGAGGAAAAATAAAGTCATCGTATTTGTCAAAATGCAGACCGATATTTTTGGGTGAAGGAGCATAATGTTTGAGAATCATTTCGCCCATTAAACTTCTTCTTTCGGGTCTTGGTGTGTTGGCCGAAATAAAACTGGCTTGATGACCAAATTGTACCGAATGTACCTTTTGCATTTTGCAGGCCAATGCCGTGATTGAATCAAAGTCATTAATAATTACATCGTAATTTTTCAGAGGCAACGATTTGGCATCTTTGTAAATTTGATTGGGCTTGATATTTTTTACAATATCCCAATAGTTCAAACCACCACATTTGCTGTAATGCAAACTGCAGCCAGCACTTCTAAACTTGATGGGTAAATTGATATCGAGGGTTGCATTGTTACCGCTAAGGAAAAAATCTACTTCACCATATTTTTGTAGATAAGGATATAGCTGAGTGGCTCTGCTGATATGACCGTTACCTGTTGCCTGAATTGCGTAAAATATTTTCATCACTTGTGGTTTTAAGAGAGTATTTTATTGACAATGTCATTGACTACTTTTTCGTCATGAATTTCGGAGTCTTGATAATGATTAGTTTTGTATTGGTAGAGTCTCCATTTTTGTTTTTTGTATTCTAAAGCGGTTAGGTTTTCAATCCAATCGCCACTATTAAGATACATCACGCTTCCGTGTTCGTTTGCTATTTGCTTCATTTGGGGTTTGTGAATGTGACCACAAACAACATAACTGTATTTCTTTTCTATAGCGACTTCGGCAGCAGTAGTTTCAAAATTGGATACAAAAGCAACGGCTTTCTTTACGCTATCTTTTATCATTTTAGAATAGCTTCTTTTTTCTTTGCCCAAAAGTTCCAAAAACCAATTGATTAAACTGTTGATTAGGATTAGTAAGTCATACCCTTTTCCTCCTAGTTTAGCAATTATTTTGGCGTATCCTTGGGTGGTAGAATCGAACACATCGCCGTGAAAAATCCAAGTTTTTTTGCCATCCAAATCTAATATGAGTTTATCGACCAACTCGAAATTTCCCAAAATAAAATCAGAATATTTTCGGAGAGCTTCGTCGTGATTTCCTGTTATATAGATGACACGGGTGCCTTGATTAGACATTTTTATTATTTGTCGTAAAACATTCATGTGAGTCGCTGGGAAATAGCGTTTGGTAAAACTCCACATATCGATAATATCGCCATTCAAAACCAATGTTTGAGGATTTATTGATTTTAAGTATTGTAACAATTCTTTGGCCTGACAACCATAAGTGCCAAGGTGGATATCACTTATAACAACTAGAGGAATTTTTCTTCTTCTTTTCATAAAAAGTTTTTACGAAAGTAAAAGCATAATGTTATCTCAATGTGTTTTTAGTATTATTTGTATATAAAAAAAACTGTCAGCTTTTAAGGCTGACAATTTTTCTGAGTTTTTTTATGGAATTGTTTTTACCCTAATCCCTTTGGTATGACTGTTGTATTCTGGCGCATACATACTTTGGATTGTGGTAATTCCGTTGGAGAAATTTCCAGTATTGTTTACTCGAATATCGTATTCTAATACATAAGTTCCTTTGTTGATGTAGTCAAAAAAGAAATGAGTAGCCACATCTTTGGTACTTTTATAAAAACCTAAACCTCCTTTGTATTCGTATCCCGAAAGTACATCAACGGGTTCAAAACAAGAAGCACGCATGTCTTTCAGGTGAACAAATTCTATGTCTTCTTTGGCAAAAATTACTAAGCGCACCGTAACTAAATCGCCAATTTTTAAACGGTTTTTTGAGGTTATTTTTTGCAGTTCGTTGCCTTTTAAAGTGCTGTTCTTGATATACAATTCTTTGGAAACCGATAAATTGGCATTTGAGTTGCTTTTTATTTTATCTAAATCTTCAAAATATTGCCAATAAGCTCCTCCAAAACCAGGAACTTTCGATTTGTTTTCGATAGAAATAGTTGCCATTTCTTTCTTGATTTCATCGGTTTTCCAGTTGAGTTTGAGGTAACCCGTTTCGGCTTCTTTTTCGTTTTCCGAAAGTTTTTTGGTCAGGATTTTTTGGTCTCCGATTTTGATAACCGTGTTGTCTTTTACGCTCAGCCAATCATTGCCTTGCATTAATAAAGCATAAACCGCTTCGGTGGTCGATTTTGTAGTTGGCCAGTTTTTGGTTTGTTTGTTTTTGAGTAGCCAAACTTTCATTGCATCAACTGATTTTGTGTCGTTGCTGATTTCGGCGAAAGCTTCAATTAACAGCGCCTGAGTTTCAATAGGGGCTTGATGCCAGAACCAACCCGATTTATTGGCAATCCAATACATTCCCCAATCCTCGTTATTGGACGCAGTTTCTTTCAGACTTTCGATAATTTTTTTGGCAACTTCTTTTTCGCCAAAGCGGTATAAAGTCAATGCTGCCAATCCTTTTTCATAGACGGAATAATTCAACCAGTCTTTTTTGGCTGTTTCGATATATCTTTTTGTCGCTTTTTTCAAAGTGTCCGAAAGCGGATAATCTTTCAAATAAAAACTTCTGGTGTACAAATAATGCAAATCAGAATACGGATTAGGCCAAATTAATTTATCTGCTGTTTTTAGATTTTGGGTTCTTTCTCTATAATATTCCAAAAATTTGCCATCAATAAAAGGAATTCCTTTTTCTGAAATTGCATCTATTTTTTCAAAAGTTTCATCATTAGAATTCAATCTTGATAAATGCCCCAAACCAGCCAAAATATGTCGGGTAATGTATTCGCTTTCGTCACTTCCGTCAAACCAAGCGAAACCTCCAGACGATTTTTGTTTTTGTTTTAATTTTTGGAATGTAGCTTCTTGTGAAGTTTTCATTTTTTCTAAATCGAATAAAAGCGCCAAGTTTTTCTTTTTTTCGTCCTCGCTTTGTGCATCTCTTAGCCAAGGTGTTTCAGCAAGGATAATCGATTTCAGTTCTTCGTTTTCTTCTAATTTAGAATTCAATTTTCCGTTTTTTCTCCATTCTTCAAATACAGAAGCAATTTTTGAATTACTCGAAATAATTTCCGAAGCTAGAGCATTGGCATAAAAACGAGCAAAAGTCTGTTCGGCACATTCGTGTTCGTACTCCATCAAATACGGCAAAGACTGAATGGCAAGCCAAGTTGGATTTGAGGTGTATTCCAACGTAAACAGATGGTTTCTTAAAGTAGTCGAATTGTTATTTTTCAGATTTTGAAAACTGTATTCTTTCTTTGAATTTTCGCGAACCCAAATTGGAATACTTTCGGTAACCAGCATATTGTTGGTCAAAACTGGTACTATATTTTCTTCTCCATCAGAGTAGTTTCCAGCTTTTGCCAAAATTTTATATTGAACACCTTGCAAACCTTCAGGAATTGTGATTGACCAAGTTGTAGTGGTGTTTCCGTGAGCTGGAATGGTGAAGTTTTTGATGTTTTTTACATTCAGCATTTTAGCATCAATGGGTTGCATGGTTACAGCGTCAAAAAACTGTAACGAAGCGATTCCTGTTTTGACTTCATTTGTCATGTTCGAAATTTTGGCACTAATCACAACAGTATCTTTTTCTCTGAAAAATCGAGGGAAATTTGGCAGAATCATAAGTTCTTTTTGGGTCAGGACCGTTTTTTCGAGATAACCGCTAACGGCCTCTTTGTTGTGTGACAATAAACGCAATTTCCAAGCGGTCAAAGCTTCTGGAGAAGTGAAACTAAAACTCACTTTTCCTTTGGAATCGGTTTTTAGATTAGGATAAAAGAAAGCGGTTTCCGAAAGGTTTTTTCTTGCTTTTACTTGGGTTAAGGCTTCTAAACCTTTTTTGCTGGTAATGATGATAACGCCGTTTGCCGCCTGACTTCCGTAAATAGCAGTCGCATTAGCTTCTTTTAAAACATCAACAGAAACAATATCGGCTGGATTTAGCATTTTGAAAGTTGCTTCCGTAGCAATTTCTCCATCGATAACATATAAAGGAGCGCCTTGAATAGAGGAGTTGCCTCTGATTTTTGCATCTTTCATTTTATCTGCACTTGCAGGTGGCGGAGGCGGAGGAAGTGTTATAGCCGCTGCAGTAAGACTTTCTTTCTTCATAGAACCATAACCAACTACTACGACTTCGTTTAAAGCATCATTTTCAGAGCCTACTTTTTTGTCTTTAATATAAACTGTTGTAACAGCAAGAGAATCTCCATATCTACTATTGTTAAAATCAAACCCAAACCATTTTAACTGAGTTTCTTCATTTTGGAGTTGAATAGGTTGAGTGTCGGGGTTTAGATTTCTTAGGTAGGCAAAAGCATTATCAAAACCTAAATTTGTTCTGTAATTCACCCCACCATGGTAATCATAAAAATCTAAAGCTTGCCAATTTCTTGTAGAAAATTGATCCAATGAGCTGTCGTACATTGATGCCAAAATTTCGGCTTCTTTTTGGGTATTGGTTGCATTCAATTTAAATGACCAATTTTCACTGCTTCCTGGTTGGATTTTATTTCTAAAACTTTCAACATTCCAATCTAAACTTGACGTTATTGTTTTTAGGGTTATCTCAATTTGATCACTAAAAGTTTGATTTTCAAAAATGCTTTGGAATCCAATGGTTAGGCTGTTTTTAAATTCTTTTTTTAAAGGGATTTTAACCGTAGCTTGATTGTTTTGCAAGTGTATCGATTCTTCAAAAAAAGTTTTACTTTGATAATAGGCATCCGTCAGAATATAAAGTTCAGGAATTGCCGAAGTTAGTTTGAGTAAAACAAATCCATCTTTTTGAGGATTCTCATTAATTTGAGTTACAGTAAATAATTTACTCGGATTGTATAGGTCTTTGCTTTGTTTGATTTGAAAAGTTGTAACATTTTCAATTGGATTTTCAAAACTGTCTTTGGCTGTAAAAACAAGTTTATAATTTCCGGATTGGTAATTTGTGATAAAATCTAGTACTAAAGATTTGTCTTTTTCGGTGTTTATTTTTTTAGAGAAAACAAGTGTTTCTGTTGACTTTTCTATGGTTTGATAATAGTTGTTTTCGTAAGGGAAAAGTTTCTCAAAATCAGTCTCCGAAATAGTTTTAATTTCGGGAATTGTGTAAAAAGGATTGTTTTTGAATTTATTTGAAAAAGGACTTACAAAATAGATTTTTACTTCACCTTGAATAGCTTTAAATTCTCCGTTGAGATTAGTGCTATTTAGTGTGATTTCGTTTTTATTTTTCGTCTCAATGCTATTTGGAACAGAAGCAGAAAGCACCAAATCATGGTAACCCACTTTGATTGTGGTTTGTGCTGTATGCGTTTCTCCATTAATGTCGGTAACACTAGCATCTACTCGGTAATTGAAGACGGGTAGTTGTTTTTCATCTGTGTTTACAGGTGGTTTAGCAACGAAATCTATAGCAAATTTTCCTGAAGCATCTGTTTTTGTTTCACTTGTAGCTATAATTTCGTCTTGTACATTACCGTAAAAATTTCGGTAATAATTGGTAAATCGGGTGATGGTATATTTTACTTTGGCATCCGAAATACTGCTTCCCGCAAAAGCCCTGGCAGTACCTTTTACAGTTACAGATTGATTGATTTGATAACTTTCTTTTTTCGGTTCAAAAACTACTTCAAACTTAGGACGTTTGTATTCTTCTACTTGAAATCCAATTTCAGAATATTCAAAATTAACATTGTCCCAAAACGGATGATCGTCTTTTTCTTTGTTATAAGTGCCATCGTTCTTGTAATCATCGGGTTCTTCGGCTTCAATTGTAAATTGGCTTGTCAAACCTGTTTTAGGTAAAATAAATTCTCCCGAAAAAGAACCGAATTCATTTGTGGTAACATCAAATTCTTTGAAGTTGTTTGAATCTGAATCTAGTATGCTTATTTTGAAAGAAGTATTAGGTACAACACTCGTTTTGTTATTCTTTTTCTGAATCGCAATTCCTTTGTAATAAACGGTTTGTCCAGGACGGTAAATCGCTCGGTCTAAGTAGAATTCTACTTTACCTTTGATGTTTTCATCTTCCTCTTTTTCAGAATAATCAATAGCATAAGCAATATAATTTTTGTTGATTACTATGGTATCGTTACTCGTTGTTATAGTAATGGGGTTGTAATAAGAATTTGTATCCTCTTTTTTTCTAGTGTAGGTAGCCAAGCCTTGAGCATTGGTCTTTATGTGAAAATTTTTAGATTTTAATGTTGCACTGCTTATTGGTTTTCCTGTTTTTCTATCGAGAACGGTATAATATTCGGTTTCATTTTTTGTATTGGCCAAAACCGAAATATTTGATATTGTAATGATTTGATAACCAAAAGCTTTTTTGTTTTTAGTATCGGTTTCACTTTCAAAATATACCAAATAACTACCTATTTCTAGTTGTGGTAAAATCACTTCGGTACTGTATTCAAAATAGTCTTTTTTGTCAATTAATGCATATTTTTTTGTTTGCAAAGGGGTTTTGTTGGCTATAATTTGAGTCGATAGGCTGTCTTGTAATTTATTTCCTTTTTCAAAATCGGTTGCGGTTTTGTGACTTATTTTATAGAAAGAAACGGTTAGATTATCTGCACTCTTGTATTGTATCAAAGCTCTCGTGTTTTCGTTATTGTAAACAAATTTTTGGAGCTGTACATTGATATGTTTATTTAAAATAGTTTCTTTTTTTTGAAGTGCCAGTTTGTAGGTATTCGAATCGTTTTTGACCGATAAGATTTTGTCTAATTCGACTACTGATTTGATGTTGTAATCAGGATGGGCTTCTTTTGAGGCTAATTCGGTGTAAACTATAGCTTTTTGCAATTGGATTTTTTGCAGTTGCGTTTTGTCTTTGGTTTGATTTTCTAAAATAATCAAAGTGTTTAACAAGTCGTCATTCGATTTTATAAGGTATTTTGAACAAAATAAAATGCGTTCCAACTGGTTTTCGAGAGTTGGCGAATCCAATTCTAATTTTTGATAAAGTGAAAGTGTTTTTTTTAGATTTTCATCTTTAATAGAATCAAGATTGAGTTTTACAAAAGCATTGCTGTTACCCAAATAGATTAATTTATTTTGTTGAAAGTCCCTGGGATCAAAATTCCACTCGTTAATTTTATTTTTATAAAAAGCAATGTTTTCTTTTAATAAACAATCGTATAAATTTTCTTTTTTGAATTTTTCCAATGTAAAAAAATCAAAAATAGCTTCGTAATTGGTTAGGGGAGTTGCTTTTAGAACGGCTTCGTTTTCTAGTGTTTGTGCAAATATTTTGACAACTTCCTCTTCTTTGTTAAAATTAACTACTTCTACAGAATCAACTGCTACTTCAACGCCATTTTCGTCAACAGCTACACTATCAACAGCAACGACAGCAGTGTCAACAATTGCAAAAACTTCTGAATAATCCTCATAGTAATCATTCAAGCATTTAGCATAAATTAAGTTCAAAATGGATTTAGACGGAATTGATACCTGATTAATTTGAGATTTCAAGTCGGTTAAAATCAATTTTTTTGCGTTTTCATCTAAAACTTGTTTGTACTTTGACTCATAGAAAAAACACTTTATGAGCTGGACTTCGTTTTTGTTTTTTACAGCTTTTTTATGGATTTTAGTTACCAATTCATTAGCCGATTTGATTTTGCCTAGATTTTCATTTTCGATTACTTTCTTCCAGTTTTTCTCATAGTTTTGAGCGTAAAAAGAAGTTGAAATCAGGAGTAATAAGTACAATGCATTTTTCATAGATAGAAATTTATATGCTCGGGTTATTTTTTTAGGTAGAAAAATACAAATAAATTTCCGACAAGAGACTATTTTTTAATCATAATGACTATTACTTATAGCATTTTGTTATTTTTGAAGAATGAAAAAATCACTGATTATATTTCTTTTATTTCCGCTATTGATGTTGGGTCAGACCAATTTTGAAAAGGGAGAAAAATTTTACCATGAGAAGAAATATGCTCAGGCTCAACCTTATTTTGAAAGTTATTTAAAGAGCAATCCAAATCACTTCCAAACGATTGAGTATTTAGCAAACATTTATGCTTACAATAAAGCTTGGGACAAGGCGATTGTTTATTATAAAAAGCAAAAAGCATTGAAACCTTGGGAGGCCAACGATTATTTTAAATACGGAGCAGTTTTAGGAATGAAAGCTAAAGAATCCAATAAGTTGAAAGCTTTAGGGATGATTGGAGAAATTAGAAGATCTTTTGAAAAAGCAATAGAGTTAAATCCAAAACATATTGAAGCCCGTTGGGGATTGATGTATTATTATATGTACCTGCCAGGGATTTTTGGTGGTAGCGAAACTAAAGCCATTCGGTTTTCGAATGAATTACTAAAATTATCCCCAGTCGATGGGTATTTATCAAGAGGACAATTAGAAGAATATTTTGAAAGATATGGTTTGGCAGAAGAGCAGTTTAAAAAAGCTATAGCCGTAGGAAGTACCAAAAAAGGAACTCAGTTCTTATCAAATTTGTATAAAAATAAAATGAATCAGCCTGAAAAAGCGGCAAAAATAAAAATATAAAGTAGAGTAAATGAAAACACATTTCATCGCCATAGGCGGAAGCGCCATGCACAATTTAGCATTAGCATTACATAACAAAGGATATCAGGTTACAGGAAGCGATGATGCTATTTTTGAACCTTCAAAATCGAGATTAGAGAAGAAAGGTTTAATGCCAGCCGAGTTGGGTTGGTTTCCCGAAAAAATAACAGCTGATCTTGATGCTATAATTCTAGGAATGCATGCCAAAGCCGATAATCCTGAACTTTTGAAAGCCCAGGAATTAGGACTCAAAATTTATTCGTATCCCGAATTTTTATACGAACAGTCCAAAAATAAAACCCGAGTGGTTATTGGAGGTTCTCACGGAAAAACAACGATTACTTCGATGGTTTTACATGTAATGCATTACCATAATATTGAAGTTGATTATATGGTAGGAGCTCAATTGGCAGGATTCGATACAATGGTTCATCTTACCGAAGAAAACGATTTTATGGTTCTCGAAGGTGATGAATACTTATCTTCACCAATTGACAGAAGACCGAAATTTCATTTGTATCAACCCAATATTGCCTTGATTTCTGGGATTGCCTGGGATCATATCAATGTTTTCCCAACTTATGATTTTTATGTAGAACAGTTTGAAATTTTTATTGCCAAAATAACTAACGGCGGAATTTTGGTGTACAATGAAGACGATTCCGAGGTAAAACGTGTTGCAGAAGCAGCTACCAACCCAATTCGAAAAATTCCTTATACCACTCCAAAATACGAAGTAAAAGATGGTGTTACGCTTCTAGAAACTCCAGAAGGTGCTATGCCAATTGAGGTTTTTGGAGCACATAACTTGAATAATTTGGCTGGAGCCAAATGGATTTGCCAAAACATGGGAGTAGATGAAGCTGATTTTTATGAGGCAATCGCTAGTTTCAAAGGAGCTTCTAAACGTTTGGAAAAAATTGCTGAAGGAAAAGGAAAAGTAGCTTACAAGGATTTTGCTCATTCACCAAGTAAAGTGGCGGCAACTACCAAAGCGGTCAAAGAACAATATCCAGAGCGTACCGTTGTTGCTTGTTTGGAATTACATACCTACAGTAGTTTGAATGCCGAGTTTTTGAAAGAATACGAAGGAGCACTTGAAAATGCTGATGTTGCAGTAGTTTTCTATTCGCCAGATGCGGTAAAAATCAAACAATTGGAAGAAGTGACTTATGAGCAAATAGCCAAAGCATTCAATAGAGAAGATTTGATTATTTATACCAATCCGTCTGAGTTCAAAGACTATCTTTTCAATTTAAATCTTGATAATTCTGCACTTTTATTAATGAGTTCTGGGAATTACGGAGGGTTGAATTTTGATGAGGTGAAAGGATTGATTGAGTAGTTTTAAGCAATTAAATAATAAGGAATAGCCAATTAGCATTTGTTAATTGGCTATTTTTTTGAATAACGAAAGTATTTTTGAATGATTTTTCTTGTTTTTATTGTAGATTAGCATTGATTAACAATAGATTGAATTCAAATGGATATAACCAATTTTCCCATCACACATTGGTCTGAGGACGATAAACCTCGTGAAAAGTTAATGCTCAAAGGTAAAAGTGTTTTGAGCGATGCCGAATTAATCGCCATATTGATTGGTTCAGGAAGTCGAAACGAGTCGGCAGTAGATTTGAGTAAGCGTATTTTGGCTAGTGTCGATAATAATTTGAATGCGCTAGGGAAATTATCATTAACACAATTGACTAATTTTAAAGGTATAGGCGAAGCCAAAGCCATTTCGATTATTGCAGCGACTGAGCTTGGTCGAAGAAGAAAAAATGAAGAAGTAATCGAACTTGACAAAATAACTTCTAGCAAAGCCGTTTTTGAAATCATGCAACCCATTATTGGCGAATTGCCTCATGAGGAATTTTGGGTTTTGTATTTGAATAACTCCAATAAAGTACTTTTCAAGACACAATTGAGTAAAGGAGGATTGACTGGAACTATGGTTGATGTTCGAATTGTTTTTAAAATCGCTCTAGAGCAAAACGCAACAGCAATAATTCTCGCTCATAATCATCCTTCAGGAAAATTGCTGCCAAGTGACGCTGATATTCAGTTAACTCAAAAATTAAAAAATGCTGGAAAAGAACTCGATATTCCAGTTTTGGATCATATAATTGTTGCTGAAAGAGGTTATTATAGTTTTGTTGATGAAGGTAAAATTTAATTTTTTTATTAAAGACATTTGTCTTAAATTTACAGTCAAATGTCTTTAGTTATGGAAGCTACAAAAATTAAATCAGGAGATGCTATTGATAAAGCGGTTAGAGCTTTAGTGAATAGAGTAGAGCAGGAGCGTGGATACAAACTTTTAAATAAGAATATTACATATGAAGCTTTTTTGAAAAACAGGATGCTGATTATTCATGCCATTCGTGAGGGAATTTCGTATGATTTGTTTCGTTTAATAAAAGAGATAACTCCTTTTAACGAAGATGATTGGGCTTCTTTTTTAGGGATTTCGACTAAGTCACTTCAACGAAATAAAATCAAAGAGGATTTTATTTTCAAACCATTGCAATCTGAAAAAATATTAGAGTTGGCCGAAGTAACTTCATTAGGGATAAATGTTTTTGATTCTGAAGAACAATTTTATCTCTGGTTAAAAACACCATTGTTTGCGCTCGGAAATTTGCAACCCATCGAATTACTTAAAGATTCGTACGGTAAAGAAATGGTAGTTAATGAATTAAATAAAATAGACCAAGGCGTTTTTGTGTAATGGAAGTTTTTCGATTAGCAAGAAAAAAATATCCGATAGAATTGTCCGGAAAAGGTGCGTCTATTTCAGGAGCACGCTGGAATTCTAAAGGAACCGAAGTTATTTATACGGCACAGAGCCGTGCTTTGGCTATGGCCGAAGTTTTAGTTCATTTATCATTAGCAACATTGCCTAGCGATTTTGTGATGCTGACTATTGATATACCAGAGGATATCATGGTCGAAATGTTAAATCTAAACCAACTTAGGATGGATTGGAATGTTTTTCCTTGTACCTTTGAGACACCTCTTTTGGGAGATGATTTTATAAGAAGAAATGAAGCTTGTGTATTAAAAGTACCATCAGCTGTTGTCAAAGGAGATTTTAATTTTTTGATTAATCCCTATCATGTCGATTTTTCTAAAATCAAAATTATAGAACAAATTGATTTCCCTTTTGATAAAAGAATTTTTAAATAATACTACTTATGTTGTCTAATACGATAACCGATGTCTTTTTTGATTTAGATCACACTCTTTGGGATTTTGATGCTAATTCTGAGTTAGCTTTTACTGCTATTTTAAAGAAAGATCATCCTGCTTTAAATGTTTCTGATTTTATAGAAAAATACATTCCTATCAATCAAGCCTGTTGGAAACTGTATCAGAATGATGAAATTACTCATATTCAGCTCAGATACAATCGGCTTAAGTTTACATTTGATGCTTTAGAATATTTTGTTACCGATACACAAATCGAAAATATAGCCCAAGAATACATACAACTTTTGCCCGAAAATAATTATTTGTTTGACGGAGCTGTCGAACTGCTGGAATATCTAGAAAAAAAGTATAAATTGCACATCATTACCAATGGTTTTGCTGATGTACAGTATAAGAAAATAAAGAATTCGAATATAGGAGGATTTTTTAAAACAGTGACCAATTCTGAAATGGCGGGTGTTAAGAAACCCAATCCAACTATTTTTGAGCATGCCTTACATTTGGCCAATGCCAAAAGAGAAAATAGTGTTATGATTGGTGATTGTTTAGATGCCGATGTACAGGGAGCATTAAACGCCGGGTTGGATGCTATTTTTTTTAACGACAAAAAGGTAAAAGTTAGAGAAGATATTAAGCAGGTAACACATTTATTAGAACTTAAAAAATATTTATAAATCATGAAGTCAAAAATTTTATTTCTATTCTTGTTTGTAACAAGTTTAGGTTTTTCTCAATCAATCAATAATTATTCAGGTGTCATAATTCCTCTTAGATACGAATTTATGAAGAGTGATAATCAATATCGAATGTGTACTCTTACGAAATCTAATTTAAAGAAAGCTGGTTTTGTAGCTTTTTATGCTAACGAAGAACTTCCTCAACAATATTATAATAACCGATGTGGTCTTTTGAATGTCGAAGTTATTAAGGATAATGCTTTCTTGATGACTAAATTGTTTATCGTTTTTAAAGATTGTAATAATAAAGAGATCTTTAAGTCTGAGGTTGGGAAAAGTAAAGAGAAAGATTATGAAGCAGCTTATTCAGAAGCTTTAAATAGAGCTTTTGAATCGGTTTATGCTTTAGAGTATAAATATGATGGTACGGTGGTTAATAATGGTACAGCTTTAGTTGCTCCAGCAGTTGCAGCAACAGTTCCAGTAGTTCCAACTGCAAGTGTTCCTACTAACACAACAGAACCAGATGCTACAGTTTTATTTGCTCAACCAATAAAAAATGGATATCAACTGGTTGACAGTACTCCAAAAGTTGTAATGAAAGCATATAAAACATCTAATCCTTCTATGTATCAGGCTATAAAAGGGAATATTCAAGGAGCAATGGTCTTAAAAGACAATCAATGGTTTTTTGAATATTATGAAAACGACAATTTAATGTCGGAAAAAATAAATGTGAAGTTTTAATGCTAGCAAATAAAAACGTAAAAAACTCTTGGTGGTAATTTCATCAAGAGTTTTTTTTATGTCTTAATATCCATATTTGTCTTTCCAACGATTTTTTAGGAATTCTCGAGTTGTATTTTCTCTAGAATTAGAACCTGGAACATAAATTGGAGTATTGCTTAATTCGTCTGGTAAAAATTCCTGTTCGGCAAAATTATTGGCATAATCATGCGAGTATTTATACTCATCGCCATAGCCCAATTCCTTCATTAATTTTGTCGGTGCATTGCGTAGGTGAATTGGTACCGATAAATCGCCAGTTTGTTTAACAATTTGTTGAGCCATTCCAATTGCCAAATAAGCTGAATTGCTTTTCGGAGAAGTGGCTAAATAAATCGCACATTGGCTTAATATGATTCGGCTTTCTGGGTATCCAATAGTGGTAACTGCCTGAAAAGTATTATTTGCCATTATTAAAGCAGTTGGATTCGCATTGCCAATATCTTCGCTTGCAGCAATTAGCATTCTTCGGGCAATAAATTTTACATCTTCTCCTCCTTCAATCATTCTTGCCAGCCAATAAACCGCTCCATTGGGATCACTCCCTCGAATCGATTTTATGAATGCAGAGATAATATCGTAATGTTGTTCGCCACTTTTGTCGTACAAAACAGTATTTTGTTGAACTAATTTAAAAACCAATTCATTAGTGATTAAAATTTGGCTTTCAGAGGATGCGTTTACGACCAGTTCAAAAATATTTAATAGTTTACGTCCATCACCACCCGAAAGACGCAACAGCGCCTCTGTTTCTTTAAGTTTTATATTTTTAGTCGCCAAATAATTGTCAATTTTCATTGCGCGATGCAATAAATGTTCTAAATCGTCTTTGGTAAAAGCATTTAACACATAAACCTGACAACGCGACAATAAAGCGGGAATAACCTCAAAACTCGGATTTTCGGTAGTAGCACCAATAAGGGTAATCCAACCTTTTTCAACAGCAGCCAACAGAGAATCTTGTTGAGATTTGCTAAAACGATGAATCTCATCAATAAACAAAATCGGATTCTTGGCAGTAAATAAACCGCCACTTTGCTTCGCTTTATCAATAACATCCCGAATATCCTTAACTCCCGAATTAATAGCACTCAAAACATAAAAAGGTCTATTCGATTCTTGTGCTATAATTTGAGCCAAAGTCGTTTTTCCTGTCCCGGGTGGTCCCCAAAAAATCAACGAAGGAATAATTCCCTTAGCAATTTGTTGTGTCAACGAGCCATTAGGGCCTACCAAATGCGACTGACTGATATATTCTTCTAGTTTTTGCGGGCGTATGCGTTCTGCTAGTGGTGCTTCCATTTGTTTAAAATCTGAAATCTAAAACCGTTAATCTTCAATCTGAAATCGAAAGAGCTTTTGCAAAAATACTGTTTTTTATTCGAAGCTATTTCCAGCTATCCACTTTATCTTTACTTGCCTAAAGAAGGCAAGTAAAGGATGTCGTTTCTATCTGGGCTAGTCTATTGGTTTAGTAAGTAATTTTTATGACAAAATAGCATTAAATTACCTTTGGATACATTTTTGATTAGTATTAAAAAGAAGTATTTATGCCATAAATTTACCATCCATACTATGGAAGAAAATAATTTTAAATTTACTAATTCGGTAATAGGAGTTCCACTATTTTTTGTGTTATTCCTCTGGTTTGTTTATTGGTTGCAAATTCGTTTTGGTTTCGATTTTTATGATAACGGAATTTTACCAGGTACTTTTTCTGGGTTGCAAGGTATTCTTTTCAGTCCCTTCATCCATTCAGATATTGAACATCTTTATAATAATTCTATTCCATTGCTAGTGCTTTTGGCTGCATTATTCTATTTTTATCGAAATGAGGCTGTCGGAATAGTGGTATTTGGTATTTTATTTTCAGGAGGCTTAACTTGGTTAATCGGAAGAGAAAATTACCATATAGGAGCAAGCGGATTAATTTATGTTTTGTTTTCTTTTATTTTTTTCAAGGGTATTCAAACACGATATTATAGGCTAGTAGCTTTGTCATTAACCGTTGTAATTGTCTATGGCGGAATGATTTGGTATGTGTTTCCAAAAGTAGATGAAGCTATTTCTTGGGAAGGCCATTTGTCAGGTTTTATAACTGGCTTCGTGCTTACTTTTTTCTATAAAAAAATTGAATATAAAAAAGTAATAAAGTACGAATGGGAACGTCCAGATTATGACCCATCTCAGGATAAATTCATGCAACGATTTGATGAAAATGGAAACTTTGTAAATCTACCCAAGCCCGAAATTATTGAAGAATTTCCTAAAGAATCTAATTTTTATTTTCTTCCTAATATCAATGTAGTTTATGATTTTAAAGAAAATCAAGAATCTCTAAACGAAAAAAATGAATCAAAACTAGAGTCGTGATTCATTTTATATTAGTTTATTATTCTTAAATTTTCAGTCTTTAACCTCTTTGTCTAACGGCTTCGTATAAAAAGGCCCCACAGGCTACAGAAACATTTAACGATCCGATTGATCCAAACATAGGTAATTTAGCTTTCTCATCAACAATTTTAAGAACCGACGGATTTACTCCTCGATCCTCAGATCCCATGATAATAGCGATGGGTTCGTTCAAAGAAATGTCGTAAATATTTTGTTCTGTTTTTTCAGTTGCAGCAACAGTTTTTATGCCGCTAGCTTGCAACAAGAAAATAGCATCTTTAATATGCTCCACTTTACAAATCGGAATGTTGAATACAGCACCAGCTGAAGTTTTTACAGTATCTCCATTTACAGGAGCCGAACCCGCTTTTTGAATAATAATACCATTCACTCCTGTACATTCTGCAGTTCTGATAATAGCACCAAAATTTCTCGCATCCGAAACTTGATCCAAAATCAAAAACAAAGGTTTTTTACCATTTTCAATTACGGTTTCTATTAAAGATTCCAAATCAAAAAAAGAAATAGGGGATATGCTTGCTACTGCACCTTGATGATTATTTGGAGTTAAGCGGTTTAGTTTTTCTACAGGAACATAAGAAAAATTGATGTTACCGCGCTTCATTACTTTCATTAAGTCTTTCATAAGTTCGCCACTCGCTTCCTTCTGAATGTAAACTTTATCTATTGTTGCACCTGCTTGAATGGCCTCGATTATTGCCCTGATTCCAAAAATTTGATGTTCTTTTTCCATGCGGCAAAGATAGCTAAAAGGTTCGTATAAAAAAAACCACCAGCTTTCGCTGATGGTTTTGTTATTAGACTTCTTGATGTCTTTAGATTATTCAAGTCTGCGTATAGCTTCGTAGAATTCTCTAGGAGCAGCAGCATTATAACCTACAGTTAATTTAATGATATCATGTCTGTCATTTGTTCTTGTAACAATATTTGAAGAACCACATTTTGAATTTGTTAAACTTCCAGGATTAGTCTCGCAACTTATTGCAGCTACTCCATTTAATAATGTTGGCTCACCAGTAAAAGGATCTTTTGTTAAAACTGTAACATTATCGTTAGCATCTACTGTGAAGTACCATGTTTGTCCAGAAAAATTACCTACATACTCGGTGTGTTTGTATAAAGTTTCACTAAGCGCTTCTATAACTCTTGTGGCTCCAATTGGTGCAGCACTACTTGGAGTAGAAACTCCAATTCTGTAGTAAGAACTCTCAATTACTTCATATCTACCAGCTAAACTATTTTTCCCTAAAGGTTTTATGGTAATTGTAATTGTGTTTTTCTCAGAAATTGATACTGATGAATCAACGATTTCAAGAACAATATCTTTAAAACCAAATGGTACTAAATCACCTGTAAGTATTGTAAGAGATCCAGTTGCTGTCATTTGCCCAGCAGGTATTGTGAAAGTTTTAACTGGTAATTCAAATTCTACCCCTTCTTTAGCTTCAGATGTAGGACTAGTTGCAATTGTAAGAGTTACATCTTTGTCTAAGGCAACGTTTCTTCCACCAGCATATGAAATTTCAAATTCATAATCTACTGGCGTATTAGCATCGTTTTTAATAATATTTACTTCAGTTTCATTGTCGGTAAATGTTGCAAGTACTGGACCTGTACCAAAATCAGTAACTTCGTCATCTAATAAGCATGAGCTAAGTGATAAAGAAAGTACTGCTAAGATTGCATAAGCAATCTTTCTGTTGTTTTTTAAATATTTCATATTTCTTGTATTTTATTTCCAAAAAGGATTGTCAGTAAAAGCTGATTGTGGAGTTTGCGGAGGAACATTATTTGAGTTTCTTGCAATCTCAGATGCTGGATAAAGTAATCTAACAGGACGAGTTCCTCCTCCTTCAGCAGGTATTGGCATTGCAGTAGGGAAACCAGTTCTAGTTTTTTCAATCCACAATTCTATAGAATTTGTTCCATTTAAAGCAATCCATTTTTGATTGATAATTGCTTCAATTTTATTTGGCGAAGAATTCCAAGATATATTAGTAAAGTCTTGGTTATAGTAAACAGTTGCTGCTGCTTCTGCATTTGGTACTCCTAAAAATGTGAATGAAGCTTTGATTGCATCTTCGTATTTAATTTTTGCAGCTGCATTTCCACCAGCTATGTAACCTCTTGAGATTGCTTCGGCTTGTAAAAATAAAGCCTCAGCTACTGTCATAATAGCTTGATCTTGAGTAGCGCTTTTAAGTAAACCAGGACCAACTTTTGATAACTCATTTGATGTAAATCCAGTTCCAGGTAATGTAGTTACTTGTGGAGCACCTTTATAAGCCGCACCTGATGCAGAAGCCGCATATAATCTGTTTCTACGTGGGTCATTTGTTGTAGTCAAATAGTTGATAGTAAAATCAGATGCAACTGTATAATCACCTCTATCTGTTTGATTACCAGTTCCAAAAGCTCTGAAATAATCCCAGAAAGGATTTTGTTTGAACTCATTATTGCTATAGCCAGGGTTAGTAGCTACATCAGCAGTAATATATCCAGCACCATTCGCATCAATTAATGCAATTTGTTCTTTGATATAAGCATCTTGATTAGTGTTGCTTAAACGAACAAGCATTCTTAATTTGATAGTGTTAGCAAATTGAGCCCACGCTTCCATATCTCCATGATTAATAATATCTTGAGTTTCTGGGTTCTCAGCGTTTAATGGCAAGTTTAATGCAGTAGTAGCAGCTGAAGTCAATTCAGCAATTACTGATTTATAAATTGTTTCTGCATCATCATATTTAGGTGTAATGTTAGCACTTCTTTGGTTTGCCTCTGTATAAGGAACATCTCCATAAAGATCTACCAAGTATTGGTATTGGTAACCTCTTAATGTCGTTGCAATTGCTTTGTAAGCACTGTAATCTACAGCACCACCTTCTGTTCCGTAATTTAAAACATAAGTAAGGTTTTTAAGGATAGAACCATACGAAGTTTCAAAAATTGTAGAATAAAAAGTAGAAGTTACTGTGTATCTTGAAAATTCTTGATTCGCAGACCAGTTAGATGGAGTAGCCCAGTTGTAAGCAAAGTATTGACCTAAATAAGTCATTGATCTAGCGTTCAAATCAGCAAGATCTCTTTGAGCAAAAGGTAAAGTTAAACTCGGGGTTGATATACTAGGATCATTAGGATTATCATTTACATCTAAATAATCACTACAACTTGTTGTAATCAAGGCAGTTATAAATAGTACTGCGCAAGATTTTATGATTTTTATTGTGTTCATATTTATTTATTTATTAGAAAGTTATGCTTAAATTTAGACCGTATTGTCTAGTAGGAGGTGTTTGCGCTTGAGTACTTATACCAACTGCGTTTCCTGTAGTAAAGTTGAATTCTGGATCTGTATAAACATTATCTTTTGGTCTAAATGTTAATAAATTTCTTCCAAAAGCACCAATATTCATCGATTGAATACCTATTTGTTTTGTAAAATCAGATGAAAAATCATAAGACAAAGAAAGTTCTCTTAATTTAAGAATTGTTGCATCAGTTACATAATTTTCTTTAACCAAATTGTATTCATCCCAAAAAGCATTTCCACCACCATCAGTTAAACGATTTGTGTTTGCAATATATCCGCCGTTTCCATCAGAATAAGAAGAGTTAGGGAATACGAATGCTTGTCTTCCTGCAGTAACACTGTGTTGTGTTAAACCTGTAAATTCTAATGCATCGCCTAGGTTGTTATAAAATACAGCACCAGTTCTATAGTCTGCTACAGCATATAATGTCCATCCTTTGTATGAAAATTGAGTATTTAAACCTACAATGTAATCGGGAGTTGTTTTTCCTTGAATTTGCATCGCAGAATCTTGAATTGGGTTTCCATTATCTCCAACAATAACTCTACCTTCAGAATCCCTTAAATAAGAAGTTGTTTTAATTAACGGATAAGATTCTCCTACTTTAGCTACAACTGATGCAGAAGCAAATCCACCTATTGTTACCTCGTCAACTCCGTCAAATAAAGAAACTACTTTTGAATCGAATCCTGAGTAATTAATTCCTAATTTCCATGAGAAATCTTGAGTTTGAATGATTGTTCCTTTTAAATCTAACTCTATACCTTTGTTTTCAATTTCTCCAATATTAGTTAAGATACTAGAGGCTCCAGAGGCAAAAGAAGTATTAATTGGTGTAATTTGATCAGTTGAATTAGTTTGGTAGATAGCACCATTGAACATTAATCTGCTTCTAAATAAACCTAATTCAATTCCAAATTCTTTTGATAGAGTAAATTCAGGTTTTAGAGCAATATCAGGGTCTCTATTGCCTTGTGATAGTCCAGTTGTAGTACCATAAGGGAAACCTTGTTCACGATCCTCACCAGTTTCCCTACTATTAGTAAATGTACTTTGTATAGCATAGGCACTTGGGTCATTTCCTGTTTTTGTAACGTTGACAGTAGCTTTCAATATGTCAATTCCTTTATCACTTTTAATTCCTGGAAAAGCATTTGAAGCTACAAAAGAGATACCTCCTCCTGGGTAAAAATAGGAATTTTTACCTTTTGGTAAAGCCGATGACCAGTCGTTTCTAGCGGTAGCACTTAAAAACAGATAATCTTTAAAACCTAAAGTAAATTCTCCATATACTCCTTGTCTTCTAAGTTGTGTTTTTTCTTCTCCTCCTGTTAATTCTTCAGTTCTTGTAGATACATTATAAAAATCAGGAATAATTAGATTACTTCCGTTAACTGATACTTCATTTTGTGAAGTTAATCTAGTATTGGCACCCAAAGTTAATTTAGTATTGAAATCATCATTGATGTTTTTGTCAAACTTAAGAAGGAAATCGCCATTAAAACGTTGGCCATTCATAACTCTTGAAGCTGTTTTTGCACCATAAGGATCCATTTCAGAATATACATGATCTAAATGGAAAGCATAAGTATATGCTCCAAATTCTCTTTTGAAATCTTCATTGTAACTAGTGTATCCTGTGTTTATCGATGCTGTTAACCAATCAGTGAATTTGTAGTCGATATTTGACAAGATATTGAATTCAGCATAATTAGTTTTTTCTCTTTGAGTATCAACTATAAAATATGGATTTTCGTAAAATCTATAATAAGAAACCTCGTTTCTTGTAAAAGTTCCAGTCTCCCAGTTTTTCATTTGATCCAAAGGAATATGTGCTGGTGTATTTAATACATTCCAATACAATGGTCTACCTTGTCTTCCGGCTTCTTCTCCAACTAAATTAGAATGAGATCTGAAGAAACTAACATTTCCACCAACAGTTAGTCTGTCGTACTTTCTACTTGCTTTTAATCTTGCATTAGTTCTGTTGTAGGTATCTTTTGGAACAACTCCTGATGTATTAGTTTGATCAAGTGAGAATAAGAAATCACTATTTTCATCACCACCTTTAAAAACTACACCGTGTCTTTTAGAAACACCAGTATCAAAAAAGTTTTTATGGTTGTTTTTTATTGGTGAAAAAGGAACTTGCCAAACAGATCCATCGTTTAATGTTTCACTAGCATCTACCATACGACCATCGTAACGTGGTCCCCAGTTAACATTTTCTAATGGGTATAAAGTTCCGTCAGGGAATCCACCTACACCAAATTCAGTTTGAATTTCAGGTAAATAGGCAACACTTTCCATTTGAAGAGAGCTGTTATAAGTAATGGTTAGTTTTCCATTACCTTTTTTAGTTGTAATTACCATTACACCATTCGCTGCTTCAGAACCATACAATGCAGAAGCATTTGCGCCTTTTAAAACTGTTACATTGTCAATGTCATTTGGGTTGATACGATCAAGCGCTCCCCTTGATGATGGAAAACCATCAATAACAATAAGTGCTTCATTGTTTCCAAGTAATGATCTATTACCTCTTAATACAACTCTTGTACTTGGGTTAACACCATTGTTAGTAACGTTTACTTGTAAACCCGAAACTTTACCTGCTAATGAAGTAGCTACGTTTACTGCTTTTGTTTTAGTAAGCTCTTCCCCTTTAAGGTTTTCAATTGCATAAGAAAGTTCTTTTGGCTTTCTTTTGATACCTAAAGCAGTCACGACTACTCCTTCAAGTGCAACTGATTCACTTGCCATGCTTACGTTAAGTGTTGTTGAACTTGCAGATTTCTCTGTAGATTTCATACCGATGTAGCTGAACTGCAAAACATCGCTTGGTTGAGCTTTGATAGTATATTTACCATCAAAATCTGTTTGAGTTCCAGTTTTTGTTCCTTTCACTAATACACTTACACCTGGTAAAGGCATACCTGCATTGTCAGAAACAACTCCTGAAACAGATCTTTCTTGCGCAAAAGTCAATTGCGCTACTAGTACTAATAAAAGTACTAGGAATCCATTGAAATTTAGTTTCATTTTTAAATATTTTGAATTAGTATCGCAAAAATCATAATAATTTGTTAACAATCCTAATATCTCAAACTCTTTTTTTTTGTTAAGGTTAAAATTTAACATTATAACTTATAGTTATGTTTGTGTTATAAAATTTTATTTCTTCATTAGTTGTCTTTCCATTTGTTATAGTAAACTTTAATAAACCATTTGCTGTAATTGCTCCTAAACCTAGTCCTATGCCTAGTAGCTGGTTGTTTTTTTGTGTATCGTTTAAAGTTATTGGATCTTCGCTGTAACAATAATCTAAAATTGAATTGAAATATAAGTTTGACGAAATTAAATATCTGTATTCTGTAATTAATGCAATCATTAAATTAGCCTGTAAACTATTCTCTGAGAAACCTCTTACAGAGTTAATTCCTCCAAAACGATATAGTTCATTTATAATGTAGTTTTTGCTTTTTAGAAAATAATTTTGACTTTTAATATTTACAATATTTTTCTTACTAATGTAAAAATTATTCATTATGTTAAAATTTACAAAATTTTGCGTCAATGATGAGTTGGAAGTTGTGGTTCTTTTTCCTGTTCCAATGTTTAAATCTAAACTTGATTTTACTGGTATTAATTCATTGTTGGAATTGTTTTTCTTGAATTCTATGGATGCGGTGTAAAATGTGTTTTTGTAATCGGTTAAATTTTGTGTATTTAGGTTTTGAATGTCGCTTGATTCTGTTGATTCGTAGCCAAGGTAAAGTCTTTTGTTGTAGTTTAAGAGATAGCCTATTTGTAGCGATGTTTTTGTATTTTGAAAAATACTGTCTTGTTTGAAAATGTTGATTAGTCCTTTTAATGTGATTGGACTATTGAATAAATATGGGATGTTTAGACTTGCATCAAATTGTCTTTGATTGTTTCCGTTGTTTTTCCAATAGATGGTTATTTCTTCTCCGTATTTAAGTGTGTTTACAAGGGTGAGGTTTAAGTAGCCATTGAATCTAATTTTTTTATTCTCTGTGTTGTTAAATCCTAAATAACCATCGAAATTATTAGCTTTTCTTTTTTCTAAATAAACAAAAACTTTTGAAGTGTCTTTTGTAAATAGGATTTCTGGTGGTTTGACTTGTTTGATAAAACTAAATTTTTCAAAGTCATTGTAGATTTGTTTTACTATTTCCTGATTGAAAATATTGTTTTTGTATTTTTTATCAATTTGTTTTTCTGCTCCTTTTGGAAAAAGTTTTTTTTGTTTCGGGTTTGAATATTTTATTTCGATGTTAGAGAGGCGTCTTCTTTCGCTTACAGAAATTGATAAGTCGGCATATAGGTTTTGTTCTTTTTGTTGGAAATTTATAAGTTGTACTTTTGAAAAAGCATAACCTTTGGTTTCTAGGTTTTGAAGAGTGTGTTCTAAAAAGGCTTTAACTCCAGTGTAGGGTAGTGTTATAGAGTCGCTTTCTGGTTCGTTGAAAAAATCTACATAGGGTTTGTTTTTTGTACCTATATATATATGTATGTGTTTTATTTTCTTTTTAAGTGAAATTATTGCCGTGTATATACTATCGTTTTCTTTGTTTTTTTTTATGATTTGATTGTTGATATAGCCTTTTTCGGTTAGTTTAATGCTTATGGTCTCTATTTCATCGAATATTTTTTTTGTGCTTTGGTGTTGTGTGGTGTATCCGATGGAGTCTATTGTTTTGGTTTCACTTGTTGTTTTTCCGTTTATTTTCAACGTTAGATTTTGACCTGTTGAAGATAAATAGCTGAGAAAAAAAAATAGAAAGAGAATTTTGGATTTCAATTTTGTGCTTTTTTGATAAAAGTAACGTAAATATTATTTATTTGTTGAAAAAAATGTTTGTTTGAGTGTTGTTTTGTTTTTTGTGCTATAAAGATTTTTTATTTTTTTTTAATTTAAGAGGTAATTGTTTACTTATGCTGAAAATAAATTGATTAAGGTTTGTAGAGTGAAAAATATTTTCTACATTTGCAACCCCGTAAAAAGCGGGAATTTTATAAACAAGTAATTTTTAGTATTTAATTATGCCAACTATTCAACAATTAGTAAGAACAGGAAGAACTCAGATCACTAAGAAGAGTAAATCGGTTGCTTTAGATTCTTGTCCACAACGTCGTGGTGTATGTACTCGTGTTTACACAACTACTCCAAAAAAACCAAACTCTGCAATGCGTAAAGTAGCGCGTGTGCGTTTGACTAATGGAAATGAGGTAAATGCTTACATCCCAGGTGAAGGACATAATCTACAAGAGCACTCGATAGTATTAGTGCGAGGCGGGAGAGTAAAAGATTTACCAGGAGTTAGGTATCACATTGTTCGTGGTGCGCTTGATACATCAGGTGTAGCAGGAAGAACGCAACGTCGTTCAAAATATGGTGCAAAACGTCCAAAAGAAGCTAAAAAGTAAATCAACTCACGTAAAGATGCGATTTATCGCAACTGCGTAAAAAAAACAAAGACATGAGAAAAAGAGCGGCAAAGAAAAGACCACTTTTACCAGATCCAAGGTTTAATGACCAATTGGTAACGCGTTTTGTAAACAACTTAATGTGGGACGGTAAGAAATCAACAGCTTTTAAAGTTTTTTATGATGCAATTGACATCATTGAAACTAAAAAGCAAAATGACGAAAAAACTTCATTAGAAATCTGGAAAGATGCTTTAACTAATGTTATGCCTCACGTAGAAGTACGTAGTCGTAGAGTAGGTGGAGCTACATTCCAAATTCCAATGCAAATCAGACCAGACAGAAAAATTTCTATGGCTATGAAATGGTTGATTCTTTATGCAAGAAGAAGAAACGAAAAATCAATGGCTCAGAGATTGGCTTCAGAATGTTTAGCTGCTGCTAAAGAAGAAGGAGCTGCTGTTAAGAAAAGAATGGATACTCACAAAATGGCAGAAGCTAATAAAGCTTTCTCTCACTTTAGATTTTAATTCTTAAAGAAATGGCTAGAGATCTTAAATATACAAGAAATATAGGAATTGCTGCTCATATTGATGCTGGTAAAACAACAACAACAGAGCGTATATTATTCTATACAGGGAAAACACATAAAATAGGTGAGGTTCACGACGGTGCATCAACAATGGACTGGATGGAGCAAGAAGCGGAAAGAGGTATTACAATTACTTCTGCTGCAACAACTTGTGAATGGAATTTTCCAACTGAGCAAGGTAAAGTTTTACCAGAATCTAAATCATATCACTTTAATATTATCGATACTCCTGGGCACGTTGATTTTACTGTAGAGGTAAATCGTTCTTTGCGTGTGTTGGATGGTTTGGTTTTCTTGTTTAGTGCGGTTGATGGTGTTGAGCCTCAGTCTGAAACAAACTGGAGACTTGCGGATCAGTACCGAGTTCCTCGTATGGGATTTGTTAATAAAATGGACCGTCAAGGAGCGAACTTCTTAAATGTTTGCGGCCAGGTTAAAGATATGTTGAAATCGAATGCGGTTGCAATTACTTTGCCTATTGGAGATGAAGCAGATTTTAAAGGTATTGTTGACTTGGTAAAAAATCAAGCAATTATATGGCATGATGAAACGCAAGGAGCTACTTTCGATATTGTTGATATCCCTGCTGATATGGTTGATGAAGTGAAGCATTATCGTTCTATTCTTATTGAGGAAATTGCTACTTACGACGAGAATTTGTTAGAGAAATTCATGGAAGATGAAAACTCTATTACAGAAGATGAAATTAATAATGCATTAAGAGCTGCTACTATTGATATGGCTATCATTCCGATGTTGGCTGGTTCGTCTTTCAAAAACAAAGGTGTTCAATTTATGTTGGATGCAGTTTGTAAGTATTTACCATCTCCTTTGGATAAAGAAGGTATAGAGGGAATTCATCCTGATGATGCTGATTTGTTGGAAGAGGATCAAACTAAAATCTTGCGTCGTCCTGATGTAAAAGAGCCGTTTGCTGCTTTAGCGTTTAAAATTGCTACCGATCCTTATGTTGGTCGTTTGGCTTTCTTCCGTGTTTATTCAGGACGTTTAGATGCTGGTTCTTATATTTTGAATACTCGTTCTGGAAATAAAGAAAGAATTTCGCGTATCTACCAAATGCATGCTAATAAGCAAAATCCAATCGAATACATCGAAGCTGGTGATATTGCGGCTGCTGTAGGATTTAAAGATATTAAGACTGGAGATACAATGGCGGATGAGAAACATCCAATTATACTTGAGTCTATGAAATTCCCTGATCCTGTAATTGGTATTGCTATTGAGCCAAAAACAAAAGCTGACGTTGATAAAATGGGTATGGCTTTGGCTAAATTGGCAGAGGAAGATCCAACATTTACGGTGAGAACGGACGAAGCTTCAGGTCAAACTATTATTTCTGGTATGGGTGAGCTTCACTTGGATATCTTGGTTGATCGTATGAAACGTGAGTTTAAAGTAGAGGTTAATCAAGGAGAGCCTCAGGTAGAGTACAAAGAAGCGTTTACTAAATCTGCACAACACAGAGAGGTTTATAAAAAACAATCTGGAGGTCGTGGTAAATTTGGGGATATTGTATTCCGTTTAGAGCCTGCTGATGAAGTTGATGGAAAAGTTCCAATGGGGCTTCAGTTTGTTAATGAGGTAAAAGGAGGTAATGTTCCTAAAGAGTATATTCCAGCTGTAGAGAAAGGTTTCCGCGAAGCGATGAAAACTGGTCCTTTGGCAGGATATGCTGTAGATAGTTTGAAGGTTACTTTGTTAGACGGTTCTTTCCACCCTGTAGATTCTGATGCTCTTTCTTTTGAATTAGCGGCTAGATTAGGGTATAAAGAGGTAGCGAAAGCTGCTGGTGCTGTGGTTTTGGAGCCAATCATGAAAATAGAAGTTATTACTCCGGAAGAAAATATGGGTGATATTGTAGGAGACTTGAACCGTCGTAGAGGTCAAGTAAATGATATGGGTGATAGAAACGGAGCGAAAACTATTAAGGCGGATGTTCCTTTGGCAGAGATGTTTGGTTATGTTACTACATTAAGAACATTGTCATCTGGTAGAGCGACATCTACTATGGAGTTTTCTCATTATGCAGAAACGCCTTCTAATATTTCAGAAGCAGTAATCAAAAAAGCAAAAGGTAACGCTTAATTTTAAGGAAAATGAGTCAAAAAATCAGAATAAAACTAAAATCTTACGATCATATGTTGGTAGATAAGTCTGCTGAAAAGATTGTAAAAACAGTAAAAACTACTGGTGCTGTGGTGACAGGTCCAATACCATTGCCAACACACAAAAAACTTTTTACAGTATTGCGTTCACCGCACGTAAATAAAAAGGCAAGAGAGCAGTTCGAAGTGATGTCATATAAGAGATTAATTGATATTTATTCTTCTTCATCTAAAACAATCGATGCTTTAATGAAGCTTGAATTACCAAGTGGAGTTGAAGTAGAGATTAAAGTTTAAGTACTTTTAGAGTAAAAAGGAACGCTGTTTTTAGGTAAAAAATATTTTTTGGTTTGTGTGTAAATAAGTTATATCTTTGCACCTCGTAAAAAAAAATAGGATTTGCTTAAAAGCTGCGTTCTATATTTATATTTAATAATTAATAATTAATATTTATGTCTGGGTTAATTGGTAGAAAAATCGGCATGACTAGTATTTTCGATGAAAACGGGAAAAATATTCCTTGTACAGTAATTGAAGCTGGTCCATGTGTTGTTACCCAAGTCAGAACCAAAGGTGTTGACGGGTATGAAGCGTTGCAGCTTGGTTTCGATGACAAAAACGAGAAACATTCCACAAAAGCTGCTTTAGGGCACTTTAAAAAAGCTGGAACTGTTGCTAAGAAAAAAGTCGTTGAATTTCAAGATTTTGCAACTGAACAAAAATTAGGAGATCTTATTGAGGTTTCTATTTTTGAAGAAGGGGAATTTGTGGATGTACAAGGTGTGTCTAAAGGTAAAGGTTTTCAAGGGGTTGTGAAGCGTCACGGTTTTGGTGGTGTAGGTCAAGCTACTCATGGTCAACATAACCGTTTAAGAGCGCCAGGTTCTGTAGGGGCTTCTTCTTATCCATCTAGAGTATTCAAAGGAATGCGTATGGCTGGAAGAACAGGAGGAGAAAATGTAAAAGTTCAAAACCTTAGAGTTTTAAAAGTAGTGGCAGACAAGAATCTTCTTGTAGTAAAAGGATGTGTTCCTGGTCATAAAAACTCTTATGTAATCATTCAGAAGTAATGGAAGCAAAAGTATTAGATTTTAACGGAAAAGATACTGGGAGAAAAGTTCAGCTTTCTGACTCAGTATTCGGTATAGAGCCAAATAATCACGCTGTATATCTTGATGTAAAGCAATATTTGGCGAATCAACGTCAAGGTACGCATAAGGCTAAAGAAAGAGCTGAAGTTGCGGGAAGTACTCGTAAGATAAAAAAACAAAAAGGAACTGGTACTGCTCGTGCGGGTAGTGCAAAAAGTCCATTGTTTAAAGGTGGAGGAACTGTTTTTGGTCCAAGACCAAGAAGTTATTCTTTCAAATTGAATAAAAATTTGAAGCGTTTAGCTAGAAAATCTGCTTTTTCAATTAAAGCAAAAGAGTCTAACATTATCGTGCTTGAGGACTTTAATTTTGAAACACCAAACACTAAAAATTTCATTAAAGTTTTGAAAGCTTTAGAGTTAGAAAATAAAAAATCTTTATTTGTGTTGGGTGATACGAATAAAAACGTATATTTGTCGTCTCGTAATTTAAAGGCTTCGAATGTTGTAAGTAGTAATGAATTAAGTACTTACGCTATTTTGAATGCTAATAATTTAGTGCTTTTGGAGAGTTCTTTGGAGGTAATTGAAGAAAATTTAAGTAAATAATAGGATATGAGCATCATAATAAAACCTATAGTAACAGAAAAAGTAACCAAAGAAAGTGAAGTTTTAAACCGCTTCGGATTCGTTGTTGACAGAAAAGCAAACAAAATTCAAATTAAGAAAGCTGTTGAGGCTGCTTATGGAGTTAATGTTTTGAGTGTTAATACGATGAATGTAAGACCGGATAGAACTACTAAATACACTAAAAGTGGTTTGATCAGTGGAAAGACAAACGCTATTAAAAAAGCGATTGTACAAGTACAAGAAGGAGAAACAATTGATTTTTACAACAATATCTAAGATACAATGTCAGTAAGAAAATTAAAACCTATTACCCCAGGTCAGCGTTTTAGAGTTGTGAATGGTTATGACGCTATTACAACTGATAAGCCGGAACGCTCTTTGATAGCACCGATAAAAAACTCTGGAGGTAGAAATAGTCAAGGAAAGATGACCATGCGTTATACGGGTGGTGGTCACAAACAAAGATATCGTATTATTGATTTCAAACGTACAAAAGAAGCAATTCCAGCTACAGTGAAATCAATTGAATATGATCCAAACCGTACAGCTTTTATTGCTTTATTGGCTTATGCTGATGGTGAAAAAACGTATATAATTGCTCAAAATGGATTGAAAGTTGGTCAGAAAGTAGTTTCAGGGCCAGAAGCTCAACCAGAAATTGGAAATACTTTACCTTTAAGCAGAATTCCTTTGGGAACTGTTATATCTTGTATTGAGTTACGTCCAGGGCAAGGAGCGGTTATCGCTCGTTCTGCTGGAACTTTTGCTCAGTTAATGGCAAGAGACGGAAAATATGCGACAATTAAAATGCCATCAGGTGAAACAAGATTGATTTTGTTGACTTGTTCAGCAACAATTGGAGCAGTTTCTAACTCTGATCATCAATTAGTTGTGTCTGGAAAAGCAGGTAGAACAAGATGGTTAGGAAGAAGACCTAGAACTAGACCAGTAGCGATGAACCCAGTTGATCACCCTATGGGAGGTGGTGAAGGACGTTCTTCTGGAGGGCATCCACGTTCAAGAAACGGATTGCCAGCTAAAGGTTATAGAACTCGTTCTAAGAAAAACCCGAGTAACAAGTATATCGTAGAACGTAGAAAGAAATAATAAGATATGGCACGTTCATTAAAAAAAGGACCTTTCGTTCATTATAAGTTAGAAAAGAAAGTTGAAGAAAACATTGCAGGTGGAAATAAAGGAGTAGTTAAGACTTGGTCTAGAGCTTCTATGATTACACCAGATTTTGTTGGACAAACTATCGCAGTTCACAACGGACGTCAATTTGTACCAGTTTACGTTACTGAAAACATGGTAGGTCACAAATTAGGAGAATTTTCACCAACTAGATCTTTTAGAGGTCATGCTGGAGCAAAAAATAAAGGTAAAAAATAAGAAGCAATGGGAGTTCGTAAAAGAGAAACAGCAGATGCGAGAAAAGAGGCTAATAAGTCTATTGCTTTCGCAAAATTGAATAACTGCCCTACTTCACCTAGAAAAATGCGCTTAGTAGCGGACTTGGTAAGAGGTCAGAAGGTAGAAAGAGCACTTAACATTTTAAGATTCAGCTCAAAAGAAGCTTCAAGAAAATTAGAGAAATTATTATTATCTGCAATCAATAACTGGGAACAGAAAAATAGTGAAGGAAATCTTGAAGAAGCTGGATTATTTGTTAAAGAAATCCGTGTAGACGGTGGAATGATGTTGAAAAGACTTCGTCCAGCGCCACAAGGTAGAGCACACAGAATAAGAAAACGTTCTAACCACGTTACAATCGTGTTAGGAGCTATCAATAACACACAAAGCAATTCTTAAGCAGCATGGGACAAAAGACAAATCCAATTGGAAATAGACTTGGTATCATCAGAGGATGGGACTCAAACTGGTATGGTGGAAATGATTACGGTGATAAATTAGCCGAAGATCAAAAAATCAGAAAGTATATCCATGCTCGTTTATCAAAAGCTAGTGTATCAAAAGTAATTATCGAGAGAACTTTGAAACTTGTAACCGTTACTATCACTACTGCTAGACCTGGTATTATTATCGGTAAAGGTGGACAAGAGGTAGACAAGTTAAAAGAAGAACTTAAGAAAATTACAGACAAAGAGGTTCAAATTAACATCTTTGAAATTAAAAGACCTGAGCTTGACGCGTATCTAGTTGCTACAAGCATCTGTCGTCAAATTGAAAGTCGTATTTCTTACAGACGTGCAATCAAAATGGCTATTGCTGCTTCTATGCGTATGAACGCTGAAGGTATCAAAGTTTTGATTTCTGGTCGTTTGAATGGTGCTGAGATGGCTCGTTCAGAAGGTTTCAAAGAAGGTAGAATTCCTCTATCAACTTTCAGAGCTGATATTGATTATGCTTTGGCTGAAGCGCATACTACTTATGGTAGAATGGGTATCAAAGTATGGATCATGAAAGGTGAAGTTTACGGAAAGAGAGATCTTTCTCCACTTGCTGGAATGGATAAAAAACAAGCTAGCGGTAAAGGTGGTGATTCTCCAAGAGGAGATAGAAAACCTTTCAATAAAGGTGGTAAATCTGACGCTCGTAAAAGAAAGTAATTTTTAAATTAAAGAAAAATGTTACAGCCTAAAAGAACAAAATACCGTAAGGTACAAAAAGGTAAAATGAAAGGTAATTCCCAAAGAGGGCATGAACTTTCTAATGGAATGTTTGGTATTAAATCTGTACATGAAGATGGAATGTTCTTAACTTCTCGTCAAATCGAAGCAGCTCGTATTGCTGCAACTCGTTATATGAAGAGAGAGGGACAATTATGGATTAAAATATTTCCAGACAAACCTATCACTAAGAAACCTCTTGAGGTACGTATGGGTAAAGGTAAAGGA